>NZ_SHMI01000099.1:0-1634 GCF_004284735.1 Shinella sp. JR1-6
CGGTTTGCACCAGAGATTCAGATTCACCGCACTTTGGGAAGGCCAAAGAGTCGAGGTCAGCGAGGCGGCGTATAAGCACAATGTTCCTCTATCGCCCGCCACGAATCGCAGCCTCGGAAATCACCCCGCAAAGCTGTTTCTTCAGTCGTCGCTCGTTTCTGGCCGCTTCCGCCGGCGGCGCGATCGCGGCTGTCGGCACACCAGCCTTCGCCGAAGCCCTGAAGGCGTCGAAGACCCGCTACATGGTTGACGAGACCCTGACGCCCGAAAAGGACGTCACCAGCTACAACAATTTCTATGAATTCGGTCTGGGAAAGGGCGATCCGGCAGCAAACTCCGAAAATTTCAAAGCAACGCCATGGACGGTCAAGGTGGACGGCTTGGTCGGCAAGCCGAAGGAATTCGGCCTCGAGCAGCTGCTGGCGATGCCGCTGGAGGACCGGGTCTATCGCATGCGCTGCGTCGAGGCTTGGTCAATGGTCGTTCCTTGGGTGGGCTTTCCGCTTTCGGCCCTGCTCGACAAGGTGGAGCCGCTGGGTGACGCGAAATATGTCGCGTTCGAAACGGTCGTACGGCCGGAGGAAATGCCGGGGCAATCGGGCTACTTCCAGTCGCTGCCCTGGCCCTATGTCGAGGGCCTGCGGCTCGACGAGGCCCGCCATCCGCTGGCGATCCTCGCCGTCGGCGTCTATGGCAAGACGCTGCCGAACCAAAACGGCGCGCCCATCCGCCTGGTCGTTCCCTGGAAATACGGCTTCAAGGGCATCAAGTCGATCGTGAAGATCACCCTCACCGACAAGCAGCCATCCTCGACCTGGAACCTTTCCGCACCGGACGAGTACGGCTTCTACGCCAACGTCAATCCTGACGTCGACCACCCACGCTGGAGCCAGGCGAGCGAGAACCGCATCGGCGAAGGCGGCTTCTTCGGCGCGAACCGTCGGCCGACCCTGCCCTTCAACGGCTATGCCGAGGATGTCGCCAGCCTCTATAGCGGCATGGACCTTCGGGCGAACTACTGATGGCCAGCCTCCCCGCCCTGCCCCGAAAATATCATGCGACCTCGATCTGGCTGCTCTATGCCGCCGGTCTCATGCCTGCCGCCTATGGCTTCTGGCTCGAGGCGACGGGGCGCCTGCCGGGCAATCCCGTGAAGGAGATCGAACACCTGCTCGGCCTGTGGGCGCTGCGCTTCCTCGTGGCGACGCTGACGATCACACCGCTGCGCGATCTCGCCGGGATTAACTGGATCCGCTATCGCCGCGCGCTCGGGCTGCTCGCCTTCTGGTACGTGCTGATGCACTTCCTGACCTATATGGTGTTCGATCAGTACCTGAATTTCTCCGCCATCCTCACCGATATCGCCCGCCGCCCCTTCGTCACCATCGGCATGGCCGCCTTCGTGATGCTCATTCCGCTGGCGCTGACCTCCAACAACTGGTCGATCCGCAGGCTCGGGCCGCGCTGGGTGAAGCTGCACAAGCTTGTCTATTTCATCGGTAAGCCCACGGTGAGGGCCGCCTTGTGAGGTGACGCTGAACATCGGAAGTCCTAGTACAAACACTAGGGATAGTCCTATGACGAAGCATCCGATTGAAGTGATCACGTCTGTTGAGCGCCGTCGACGCTGGTCT
>NZ_SHMI01000100.1:0-1619 GCF_004284735.1 Shinella sp. JR1-6
CCGCCTTAATGCATAGCACCGGACGTTTTGGCGACGAGAGGCAGGCTTTTGCTGGCTGCGCGACACCGCAGGCAAGTTTTGCCAGTCGCCGGAGTTAATCCATCGTGATGGAAGGCGGGGTTTGCAGGTTGAGGTCGAGGGGTTCGCTTTTGGGGCGTCAGCGCCCCGTCGGCTATGTTGCGAGCCGCGGGATGCGATCGAGAACGATGCGCAGGATGCGCTGATCCGGGCAGGATGTTGGCAGGTGCAGGCGGATTTGCGTTTTCATCTCGACCACCCGCGCTGCAATCTTGATGAGGCGCAGTCGCAGGGTGTCGAATTGCGCGACGGCAAAGCGCGAGCGCTTCGGCATCGCGGCCCGCAGCCCCCACATCAGCCAATAGGCACCCGCATGCAGGAACAGCCGGAACTGGTTGGCCGTCGCTCTCGTACAGGAGGTCCGGTCGGCGGCGAGATGCGTCTTCCATGACTTGATGTGGTTCTCGGCCGCTCCACGCCGGCAGTAGACGTCCTCGTAGAGCACCTTGGCCTTGCCACCTGCAAGGTTGGTGACGATGAAGCGGGTGTCGGTGCCTTGGGCGCCAACCTCGACGCGGGCGATGATGCGCTCGACGCGGCTCCAGCTAGCGGCGCCGTCAAAGAATTCCTTGAACCTGCGGACCTTGCCCGTCTTCGCCGACGCGTCGAACCGCGCCATCGTGCTGGTTTCCAGGTCCGCGACATGCTTGCGCAAGGTGGTGGTGGGTGCCAAGCCAAAGATGAAGTCGACATCGTTGGCGCGGCACCAGTCGATGACCGCCGGACTACAATAGTGGCTGTCGGCCCGGATCAGGATCCGAGTGTTCGGCCAATTGCTCCGGATCGCCTGCACCAGGCGTCGCAGGTGGGGGCGGATTTCTGCCCCACTCGGCCGCTTTGCCGGTCGCAGGACCGCGCCGACGAACCGTCCCGCCCCATCGAACACAACGATCGGCTGGAAGCCATATTCATCGTAATGGGCATTGAACAGCCGCAATTGCTGGCCGCCATGCACGGCGTCAAAGGTGTCGTCGATGTCGAGCACGATCCGCTTGGGAACTTGCCGGAAAGAGGCGCAGTAAAGGTCGACCATCGCCCGGCCCATCGCCACCAGTTCCCTCACGCCAGGCAGGTTCTCCAGCCGGCACATCGTCGACTGGGAGGCCAGATCGCGACCCGACGGCAGCGCGTCCTGGGCCATCTTGAAGACCGGATCGGAACGCAGCCGGTTGGCATCGTTGCCATCCTCGTAGCCGGCGGCGATCATCTTCATGCGAAAGCCGATCATGTCGGCCAGGCTATGGACGGTCTGGTCCGGGCAACGCGGATCGTCGATGCAGCGCGCCAGACGGTCGGCCACATGTAGCCGCTTGTCCACCGCAGCCAGGGCCAGAACACCGCTGTCGGACGATAGCATGCCGCCATCAAAACGGGCGACGACGGGCTTGCCGCCGACTGATGACAAACCGGGCAGCGCTAGCGTAGGATCATTCATGGCGGGTGTGGTCTCCGGAAACGGCACGGATCGGCGTAAGCAACCAAATCCTACGTCATTTCAACGGTTTGAACCATATCCGCCAACCCCTCGTGAATTATTCGGG
>NZ_SHMI01000101.1:0-1612 GCF_004284735.1 Shinella sp. JR1-6
CAAACACTAGGGATAGTCCTATGACGAAGCATCCGATTGAAGTGATCACGTCTGTTGAGCGCCGTCGACGCTGGTCTCGCGAGGAGAAGGAGCAGTTGGTCGCTGCCTGTCTTGAACCTGATGCGGTGATCTCAGAGATTGCCCGCGCGGCCGGCATCCATGTCAGCCAGCTCTTCCGTTGGCGCAAGGAGCTTTGCCAGGTCGATGGGCCGTCGGCAGGAGCGGCAAGCATGTTGGTGCCGGTAATCGTGTCTGAGACCGCTTCGGCAGGCTCGCCCGCTATACCGGAGCCACCCGCACCATCCCATCCCCGACGCAAGCGCAGCGATGTAACGATCGAACTTGGTCGTGGCCGACGCGTCCGCGTGGATAGCGACATCGATACCGAAGCGCTTGGCCGTATTCTCGACTGTGTGCTGGGACTGCGATGATCCCGGTCCCTACAGGTGTAAAGGTCTGGCTGGCGACAGGCCATACCGACATGATGTGATGGACGCCCCTCTACCGCCGGCGCAGAATGCGCCGCGCCAATCCAAGGCAGGGAGGATCAAATGGATATCAAGGTAGTCGGGATCGACATCGCGAAGCGGTACTTCCAAATCCACGCGGTCGATAGCGCTGGCAACGCAGTCCTTAAGCGAAAAATCTCTCGGGAGGGGTTCCTGGAGTTGCTTTCGAAGCTTCCATCTTGTCTCGTCGGGCTCGAAGCGGGATCTGGCGCTCATCATTGGGCTCGGGAAATCGCCCGGCTTGGGCATGATGTTCGATTGATGCCGCCTCAGTTTGTCCGTCCATATGTGAAGACCAACAAGAACGATGCTGCGGATGCAGAAGCTTGTTGTGAGGCCGTGCAGCGCCCCAACATGCGCTTCGTTCCAGTCAAATCTGTTGAACAGCAAACGGCGCTGGCGCTCCATCGTGTCCGCGATCACCTGGTCCGACAGCGTACGGGCACCATGAACGCCCTCCGAGGGCATCTGGCCGAGCACGGTTTTGTCGCGCCATTGCTCCGTGGAGGGTTAAACAGCCTTATGCAAATCGTCGAATCCGGCGACGAGCACGGCTTGCCCCCATCCTTGCTGTCGATCCTCAAATTGCTCGTTGACGAGATCAGATCGGCCGATGCTCGCATCGCCGAACTCGACTGCAGAATGAAGGCGGATGCCAAAGACAGCGAGTCGTGCAGGCGACTAATCGACATTCCGGGCATCGGTCCCGTGATAGCAACCGCAGTGGTGGCAACGGTGTCTGACGATGACCGCTTTAGCTCCGGGCGTCATTATGCTGCTTGGCTCGGACTTACTCCCAGACAACATTCAAGCGGCGGCAAGGAGTGCCTGCTGGGCATTAGCAAGCGAGGCGACGCCTACATGCGTCGCCAGTTCATAAATGGAGCTCGATCACTTGTCAGAATCGCAGCGGGGCGAAGTGGAAGGATCTGGGATTGGATCAATTCGCTCATGACCAGGCGATCGTTCAATGTCGTCACGGTTGCAGTCGCAAACAAGCTGGCGAGAATTGCTTGGGCCATTCAAGCGCGCGGCACAAGCTGGCAGCCAGCATAAACAGGTTAGAAGTAACCGAGGACATCGAAATTGCGAGGGTGAACTAA
>NZ_SHMI01000102.1:0-1524 GCF_004284735.1 Shinella sp. JR1-6
TCACATCAGGTTTTTTGTCAATCGTTCATCCGAGTGGCATAGAATTTCTCCTTGGTGAGCGGATCCTCGGTCTGAGCCCATAGCAATTACCGGCCCGGTTCTCGGGCCTGTACAACCTCACATCCGGTCGCCGCTCTCAGCGGCCGCACCACTATCCCGCATTCGACGGGCACGGGCTCAGGAGAACGGGACCAAACTCAAGATCGGCGTTTGGAGGCCAAAAGGATTCCCGGTCCGTCCACCTGGATCCGTCAGGACTGATCAGGTCCTGAGGATAAGGTTTTTCGTTTGACAGGCATTTCCGGTTTCAGGTGGCTTTCATGATTGCACCTTCGATCACGACGCCGGAGGTGACATACTTCCAGAGAGCCACGAGCAGCTTGCGCGCGAGCGCCACGATCATCGGCGTCTTTAAGCGACCGGCGTTCCGAGCGATGCGATCTTTGAACCATAACGTCAGCGTCGATTTTGGTTGATGGCGCAACCATAGCCAGGCGAGCTCAACCATCGTCGCTCGTAAACGCGGATTTCCGGCCTTGGATACACCCTGTTCGCGGTTGACGTTACCGCTTTGCCAAGGGGAGGGGGCAAGGCCTGCGTACGAGGCGATTTGGCGTCGGTTGTCGAAGTGTCGGAACAGCCCTTCGGTGTAAAGTATCGTAGCGAATTCCGGCCCTATTCCCTTAATGCCCAAAAGAGCGGTCGCTTCCTTCGGTGTCTCCGCCGTCTCACGGACGATCAATGCATCTCGCTCGGCTTCTACAGCCTTGATTTGTGTGAGCAACAATTCGAGGCGATCGAGTTCTCTGCAGATTTCGGCCTTCAGGTGTTTTGATAGCGGATGGCCATCGCCAGTTCGAAGCTCGTCCAGACGCTGCCGTCGATCTCGATTGACGGGTTCGTACTCCCTGATTCCTTGCGTGAAGAGCAGTCCCTTTATGCGATTGACGTGGAAGACGCGCTCGGCAATCAGGGTTTTCCGCTCCCGCCCAATCCGTCGGTTGTCGTCTTCCTCGGGTGTCAGAAGCTTGACCATTGAGCATGCACGCGGCTCGCCGCGTTTCCATGCCATCAACGCGCGGATCAGCGTTTCGCCATCGATGCGATCGGTCTTCGCTCGGCGATGCCGGCGCGGCATGGCGATCGATGCAGCCTCCACGATGTGGCTTTCTATCCAGGCTTCTTTGCTCAGCACCCGCCCAAGCCAGAAGCCATCCAGCCCGGCTTCTTGAATTACGACCAGTGGGTACAGTCTGTCCTTCCGCCGTTTTGCTTTCTGGCGAAGCGCTGCGAAGCATGCAAATAAGCCGCCGATATCACCTCCCGCGACGGTGTGGCGGGACATCTTCTCACTACCAGGCAACAGAGCCGTCACCAGCCATGTCGATTTGCTTAATTCCAACGAGACGAAAATTGCGCCAAGATCGATGAGAGTAGCGGTCTGAGCTTGAGATTGATCTGCTGTTATCGGCATGGTTGGCCTCCAGAGAGTTTTCTAGCGACCTCACTCTGCCACGGTGCAGG
>NZ_SHMI01000103.1:0-1444 GCF_004284735.1 Shinella sp. JR1-6
ACACTCGGCCAAACACCAGCGTCAGGAAAATACCGCCCGAGCCCGGCCAACGGTTCAAGATTCCCTTAATGTATTCCTGCTAGTCCGAAGAAACTCTTACCGGAATCGACAATGGTCACAGACATCGGCACATTCGGTGCGAATTCCGACGCAACGGCAACCAGGCAGAGCTGGGTCGTCGATACCCTCGTCTTCGTCGCTGCCGGTCTGTACTCGATTTTCGCCGAATCCATGCCCGAGCCGATCCAGGTGGCCATTGCCGGGGTCGTCAGCCTTTGGCTGATCCTCGCCGCCTGCCTCCCCATCGTTCGCCAAGGCATGGTCTATCTGGACATCAGAAGCTTCGCGCTCATTCTCTCGATCTGCTCGATGCTGGTGACCTACACCTTCCTGGTTTCGATAAACACGCCGCTCAACGATTATGCCCTCACCATCCTGCGCGTGATGACGGGGATATCTGCACTCGTCTACTTCATGCGGTATGAGGGAACCATCCTGACGGGGGCGAAAATCGCGATCTACGTTACCGTTTCGATCGTGGCCGTCGCGACGACAGCCTTGTACGGCCTGTATGATTACGCCGGTGTTCTGCGACCCTATCCGTTTGCCGGCGTGGATGCCATCCACTCCAGCGCATACATTGTGTCGGGGGCGCTTGTCGGCGTCGTGCTGATGCGGTTGCGACGGGAAGTCGGCGCGTTGACCGCCTGGCTGGTGGGTCTCCCCCTGTTCGGCCTTTTCATTGCCTATCAGGTCCGCACCACCTGGGTGATGCTGTTGGTCTTCTCCGCGGTCCTTCTCGTTCAGGCCATACGTCGCCGCACGACTCATCGGCTGTTTGCTTCCGCGGTGGGTCTGGGGTTTGCAACCTCCGTCCTGGTGCTTCTTGCCCTGGTATTCCTCTTCATTCCCAATTTCGACCTTGTCGAGTTTTCAAGTGGCCGGACGTCGACCTATGCGGAGCGTTTCAGCATGCTCGCGGAGCGTTCGAGCAGCCAGTGGCTGTTCGGTACCGGCCTCGGATCCGACATGTTCTTCAGCACCAGCTGGTGGTGGGAAGCCAAGGATTCGCACAACGACTTCCTCAATGTCGTCATCGAGCAGGGGCTTGTCGGGCTCTTCGTGATTCTGCTGACCTTCGGCTGGTCGCTGCGCCATGCAAACAACCTCCAGGCCGCGGTCCTCGTCGCGTTCATCAGTGGGTCGGCAATCAGCAATGCACTGCTTGTCCGGCCGATGCTCGCCGTACTCTTCCTCGCCGCGATCGTGCCATCCCCGTCCTCGAAGGTGGCGCAGCAGGATAGTTCGTTCGACCGCCCGGCGTCACGACGACTGTAGCAGGCCTGGCGACAGGTCCAGGCCTCCGAGCTGTGTTGCCCGGGGCTTGGAAAGCTGTTTCCGCATATCGCCCTTCTTTTCCTGACGCTGGTGTTTGGCCGAGTGC
>NZ_SHMI01000104.1:0-1434 GCF_004284735.1 Shinella sp. JR1-6
GCGGGTGATGCCACCTATATCCTGCGCCGCATGATGGCGCGGGGCTTTGACAATGTCGCCGTGGCGACGATCTGGGAGAGCTGGCTCGGTTTGTCTGAACAGTTTCGGGCGTGTTGCTAATTGGATTTCTGCCTCGATTATGCCGCCACCATCATTGGTGCCAGCGCGTTGAAGTAGGCCCGATCCGGCGTCTGCCGGTCAAGGGATGAATGTGGGCGTCGGCTATTGTAAAAGGTCAGATATCTGCCAATGCCGACGCGGGCCTCGGACACGGTCTTGTAGGCGTGGAGGTAGACTTCCTCGTATTTGATCGAACGCCAGAGCCGCTCGACGAAGACGTTGTCCCGCCACGCACCCTTGCCATCCATCGAGATGGCGATTTCCGCCTTCTTCAGCACCGCCGTGAAGTCCATCGAGGTGAACTGCGATCCCTGGTCGGTATTGAATATGTCGGGTTTGCCATAACGGGCCAGCGCTTCCTCGACTGCTTCGATGCAGAAGGCCGTTTCCATCGTAATCGATAGTCGCCACGACAGAACCCTCCGGCTGAACCAATCGACGACGGCGCAGAGATAGACAAAGCCGCGTGCCATTGGAACGTAGGTTATGTCCATTGCCCACACCTGGTTGGGTCGGGTGACCGCCAGCTTGCGCAGGAGGTAGGGATAGATTTTGTGCCCAGACGCTGGTTTCGACGTGTTCGGGCGACGGCAAATCGCTTCGATGCCCATCTTCTTCATCAGCGTGGCGACGTGCAGCCGCCCGGTTTCCAACCCTTCTCCTCTCAAGAGCCCTTGCAACATCCGACTTCCGGCAAACGGGTAGTCGAGGTGCAGTTCGTCGATCCGCCGCATCAAGGCCAGATCGCCATCGGACACTGGACGAGGCAGATAGTAGACGCTGCCACGGCTGAAGCCGAGAAGCTTCGCCTGGCGCACGACGGATAGCTTGTGCTCGCGGTCGATCATTTCTTTCCGCCCAGCAATCCCGCCTTGCCGAGCGCACCGGATAAAAAATCGTTCTCCAGTGTCAGTTCGCCGATTTTGGCGTGCAGCGTTTTGACATCGACGGTCGGACCCGTTGGCTCCGCCTTCGTTTCATCGCCGAACACACCCGTCGCCCCCTCAAGGAGCTGGTCTTTCCATTGCTTGATTTGGTTGGCATGCACATCGAACTGCTGGGACAACTCCACCAGCGTCTGCTCACCTCGGATGGCGGCGAGCGCCACCTTTGCCTTGAAAGCCGGGCTGTGGTTCCGGCGCGGTCGTCTCGTCATGCTATCTCCTGTTCCCGGCATCTAAGCCGAAGTCAGGCAGAAATTCCACTTATCCCCGCTGTGCAGATTTCCCGAGCCAGCTCTGGGATCCCATCGCCGTCTCCTTCTGCCATGCGGCGGGGGAAGGCGCCGAGCTTGCGCTGCGCCTCGGCGGCAAG
>NZ_SHMI01000105.1:0-1371 GCF_004284735.1 Shinella sp. JR1-6
TCGCCAGCGGCGGACCTGTGAGACGGCGGGGAAGTGGGCTCCCGCACGAAGCCTTGGGCCCCGTCGTCTCCTCTTGGGAATTGAATGATGTCTCCCTTGACCATGTGTTGCTCCGTTGTGGTGACGAGCAATCTAGCCAAGGGAGACAGGCATGTACGGCAATTGGTTTTCCGCCCGCGGAAATAGTGTTGGCAGAAAAATGAACACTGAAGCACTCGCAGACGCAGTCCGGTTTTACAGGCGCCTCAAGGACGTTGAGTTCCGGGGCCGTGGAGACCGTGAGAAGTCCATTCGCGGGCGTCTCTCGCAAAGCCTCGGCATCGCAGAAAGCTATCTGTTCCGCCTGGAATACAAGGCGCACGAAATGAAGGACGTGGCCGGTGAGGCATATCGCCGGCTGCGGAGCGCCTACGACCGGATTTGCGAAAAGAACGAAGAAGCAGCGGATCGGTACAAAGCCGAACGCCTTTCGATGGATGGGATCAATGAAACGGCTGTGGAAGAGCCTCACGCGCAGAGCGTGGGAACGGTTTCTGCTGGCATGCCGGCGCGCGAAACGGAGAGTTAGAAATGGCAAAACCGAAAAAGCGTAAGCTGCACAAAAACGTCCTCGTCGCATATGCGAAGCTCGCGAGAGCTGGCGAAGCTCTTTGCCGGCAAGCCGCGGCCTCAGAGGAGGCGATCAGGTCCGGCGGTGGCTTCGTCTACTTCATGCGCGGATCCGGCAAGGAGATGCCGCCAGCCAGTTCGCGCTTCCTGATCGATCATCGGCCTCGTAGAGGGTGAGCAGGATGGCCTATTCCCCGGCCATGCACAGACCTTCCGCCCGGTTCCATCCGATCGTTTCGAGGCCTTCAAGGCGGCGTGGGAGGCTCCTACTCATGTTTAGCCTGGAGGAGCGGCGCGACGAGGTTCAGAAGATAATCGACAACACCCGCGGCTGGCTTTCCTCTCACGGCCATGGCAGCAAGAGCCCGTGGCCGCAGCATGAGATTGACATCAAGCAGCGCAGGCTCGACGTGATGAAGGTTGTCCGCGACGACTATGCTGCCGCCATAGACAGAAAGCGCGGCGCAGCATGATCCGTCTCACGATCACCGACATGCCTCCATCCACCAACGGGCTCCGAAAGAGCTTCGTCAAGGATGGCAAGGTCGTCAGCGCAAAGACGGATAAATACTCCGCATGGCGTGAGTCTGCCATGTGGGAGATTGCCGGCCAGAGGGCAGGGAAGATTCAGGGGCCCTATAGCCTGTCGATCGCCGCCCAGCGCAACTGGCGCTCAAAGCGAGCTCGAGACATCGACAACATAATCAAACCGATATCGGACGCGCTGGTTAAGGCCGGCGTGGTTCAGGACGACAGCTTGGC
>NZ_SHMI01000106.1:0-1328 GCF_004284735.1 Shinella sp. JR1-6
TAATGAGATGGACGGCCTCCCACCCCCCGGCGGATAATATGTGCGATAGAAACAGGAGGAATTGTCATGACAATAGTTACGATTGGGCTCGACACCTCGAAGAGCTGGTTCCAGGTGCATGGTGTGGACGAAGATGGTCAGGCCGTCGTTCGCCGGAAACTGCCTCGCAGCAAGGTACTGGAGTTTTTCGCCAACCTGCCTCCTTGCACAGTTGGGTTGGAAGCTTGCGGTGGCGCACATTACTGGGCCCGAGAGTTAACAAAGCTCGGGCACATTCCCAAGCTGATGCCAGCTCGCTACGTTCGCCCTTATGTGAAGACAAATAAGCACGACGCCGCGGATGCCGAAGCTTGTTGCGAAGCAGTCCAGCGGCCGGGAATGCGATTTGTCCCCACAAAAACAACTGAGCAGCAGAGTATGCTCATGGTGCACCGTGTTCGCGATCTGTTGATCCGGCAACGGACCGCAGCGGTCAATGCGCTCCGCGGCCATCTCTCAGAATTTGGGATTGTTCGACCGAAAGGAACAGCCAGCGCCCGAGAGCTTATGAGCCTCGTCGCTACCGATGAACGCGTTCCCGCTCTCGCCCATGAGGCGCTCGACAGCCTCGTTAATCAAATCCGCGACACCGAGCGGAAGATCGAAGCGTTCAATGAACGGATTGCGGCTATGGCAAAGAACAACGACGTTTGCCGCCGCCTGATGACTGTTCTAACGATTGGTCCCTTCGTGGCAACCGCTTTGGTCGCCACGGCCGGCGATCCAAACTACTTCTCCTCTGGTCGACACTTTGCAGCATGGTTGGGTTTGACGCCAAAGCAGCACTCTACGGCTGGGAAGGAGAGGTTCGGCGGGATCAGCAAACGTGGCGACAGCTATGTCCGAAAGCTGCTGATCCACGGTGCGCGCGCGACCGTTCACAATATTCGAAGCGGTCGGGTGAATGGCGCATGGGTGGTGGGTCTGCTTGCAAGGCGGCATTTTAACGTCACCACCGTCGCGCTGGCCAACAAAACTGCGAGGATCGCCTGGGCGGTCATGACAACAGGCCAGAGCTATCGCGCAGCTGTGTGAACGAACGCTGCGCAAATTTTCGGCAATGCGAGGGCAATTGAAGTGTGATGGCAATCCGGTCGGACCGGAATCGGCTGAACCCGTTGGACCTATCGGGCCGCAGTGCCCGTCAACGTAATTGGGTGTCGATCCGCGAATCTCATCGAGGTCAGCAGCATGCGCTGCACCAAAGACCGAATAGATAGCAGCAACCGAGAGCTTGTCAGATCACCAAAGCGCACTTGCAGAAAGGAGGCCGTCCATAGATAGGTCCA
>NZ_SHMI01000107.1:0-1319 GCF_004284735.1 Shinella sp. JR1-6
TCGCCAGCGGCGGACCTGTGAGACGGCGGGGAAGTGGGCTCCCGCACGAAGCCTTGGGCCCCGTCGTCTCCTCTTGGAAATTGAATGATGTCTCCCTTGCGCATGTGTTGCTCCGTTGTGGTGACGAGCAATCTACCCAAGGGAGACAGGAATGTACGGCAATAAGCACGTCGGCAAAGACAATAACGACTCCGGATTTGGAAAGAAAAAGTCCGAGGACACGATGACAAGCATTGCATTGAAAGAGGCGAAAAGCTGGCTCGTAAAGCTGATGGACCGTGAGTTCAAAGGCCGTGGCGACCGCGACTATATGATCCGGGATCGCCTCGCGACGGCGACCGGAATTCCTGAGAGCTATCTGTACCGCCTCCAGCACAAAACCCGCGGCATGAAGGACGTGGCGGGGGAAGCCTATCGGCGCCTCAAGCTCGCCTATGAAAACATTTGCGAAAAGAACGAAGAAGCAGCGGATCGGTACAAAGCCGAACGCCTTTCCATGGATGGGATCAATGAAACGGCTGTGGAAGAGCCTCACGCGTCGGGCGTGGGAACGGTTTCTGCTGGCGCTGCGACGACTACGCCGCCGGGTGGTGAACGGGCTGAGGGGGTGATGCGATGAGCGGTTCCGCCACATCTACGATCGGGGGTAGCCATGAGTGACGGCCAGCAAGGTGTATACCTGCACGATTGGGAAGACGACGGCGAGGCCGGAATGCTCCGCGATTTCGGCATAGACAAGTCCGCGCTCGAAGGCGCGACAGTCATCGTCGCGAGCTACACCTACGAGTGCTATAGCGGCCAAGCGTTTGTTCTCTTCGAGCGCAACGGCAAATTGTTCGAAGTAAACGGCGGCCACTGCTCCTGTTACGGCCTTAGCGAGAGCGATTACTCCGGCGACACGACGACCCAATGGCAGCCGGAGGAGACGTCCTTCGATGCTCTGCTTCAGCGCATCCCATCCTCATACGATCCCGGCGTCCACGCCTTTATCTACGCGGCCGCCAGAGCAACAAGTGGAATCGGCGCATGATCCGCCTCACGATCACCGACATGCCCCCGTCGACCAACGGGCTCCGAAAGAGCTTCGTCAAGGACGGCAAGGTCGTCAGCGCAAAGACGGATAAATACTCAGCATGGCGTACGGCTGCCATGTGGGAGATTGCCGGCCAGAGGGCAGGGACGATCGAGGGGCCATATAGCCTGTCGATTGCCGCCCAACGGAACTGGCGCTCAAAGCGAGCCCGAGACATCGACAACATAATCAAACCGATATCGGACGCGCTGGTTAAGGCCGGCGTGGTTCAGGACGACAGCTTGGC
>NZ_SHMI01000010.1:0-208439 GCF_004284735.1 Shinella sp. JR1-6
ATGATGAGCAGCTTGTAGGCTGCCATCTGCTTCTGGAACCGAAGCAGACGCCGCTCATCACGCGCCTCCATCATCTCACTGACCAGGGCGGCGGCCGTCGTGAAGCCGACGGACAAGCCTTTCTGGCATGCGGCCAGGCCGAGGCCGAGAGCCACATGCGTCTTACCCGTGCCGCTGGGGCCCAGGGCGATGACGTTCTCGCGGCGCTCGATCCATTCGCATCGGGCCAGTTCCAGCACCTGCATCTTGTTCAGCTTAGGTATGGCGGTAAAGTCGAAGCTATCCAAGCTTTTGACGACCGGGAATTTGGCCGCCTTGATCCGGCGTTCGACCTTGCGGCGATCGCGTTCGATCATCTCCCGCTCGGCAAGCCGGAAGAGATATCCGACATGATCGACACCTTCAGTGGCACATAGCCGGGCCAGCTTCTGGTACTCCCGCTGGAAGGTCGGCAGCTTCAGGGTCTTGAGATAATGGGCGAGCAGGATCTCTGGTGCTTCGGTGCTCATGCCGCTTCTCCCGCATCAGACGACAGGAGGCGCATATACGCTTTTACCGAGGTCTTCTCGACCGTCGCCCTTGGCAGGTAGGGATAGATCGCCAGGTCCAATCGCGGCGGCCGGCGCTCGACCCGGCACAGGATCAGATGCTTGACCGCATCGAAGCCGATCGCACCGAGCTGTATCGCCTGCTTCACCGCTGCATGTAGATCGGGAAGGTCGAAGTTTTCCAGGAGACGGAGAACCTGCACATATTCCCGCCGCCCATGCTTGGCCATGCGGCCTTCCATCAGCCGGCGCAGCGTCGCGAACTCCTCCGGCAGGTCCCAGCCCTGGAGTGGCGCTGCCTGATCCAGCGCATTGATCTTCTGCTCGATCAGCGGCAGGTAATGGATGGGATCGAAGACGACGTCTTCGCGTTCCCAGCATCGCGGATGACGCGCGATAATCTCGCCGCGGCAGCCGATTACCACCTCATTGACATAGCCCCGAACCCAGACGTCCTGATGGCCGTAGGCGACCGGCACGGAATAGTCGTTCGTCTTGTAGCGCACCAGCGACTGGGCAGTCACAACAGCGCTGGCCTGATCGCAGGCATCAAACGACGACGCCGGCAAGGGACGCATGGCCGCAAGATCGCGCTGCAGCCGTTCTCCGATCGTCTCGCTCTCGCCCCGCAGCTTGTCGCGCTGGCGTTTGCGGCACTGCTCTTCCAGAAAAGCGTTGAACGCATCCCATGTCGGGAACTGTGGGATCGGTACCATGAAGTTGCGACGGGCATAGCCCACGAGACCCTCGACATTCCCCTTGTCGTTGCCTTTCCCCGGACGACCGTAGCGATCCCGGATCAGATAGTGGGACAGAAAGCCGCTGAACAGCGCTGCCCGCTTGCGTGTGCCGTTCGGCAGGATCTTCGCCACAAGGCAGCGGTCGTTGTCATAGACGATCGACCGCGGTACGGCCCCGAAGAACGCGAACGCATGGATGTGGCCATCGACCCAGGCTTCGGCCACCGCCGCCGGATAGGCCCGCACATAGCACCCGTCGCTATGCGGCAGATCGAGCACAAAGAAGCGCGCCTTCTGCTCCACGCCGCCAATCACGACCGTCGCCTCACCGAAGTCCGCCTGCGCATGGCCGGGCGGATGCGACAGCGGCACGAACACCTCCTGGCGGCGCTGATCACGCTCGCGCATATAATCCTTGATGATCGTGTAGCCGCCGGTGAACCCGCATTCGTCGCGCAGGCGGTCGAACACCCGCTTGGCCGTATGGCGCTGCTTGCGCGGCACCTTCAGGTCTTCATCGAGCCAATGGTCGATCGTCGAAACGAATGCATCCAGCTTCGGACGCCGGATCGGTGATCGCCGCTGATAGCCGGGCGGCGTCGAATAGGCCACCATCTTGGCCACGCTGTCGCGCGATATGTTGAAATGCTTAGCTGCCTGGCGCTTCGTCATTCCTTCTGAAACAGCCAGCCGAACCCTCAGATAAAGTTCCACGGTGTAGATCCCCTGTCCCCCCTGCACTCGTTGCAGAAAGGAAATAGGTGGCCGGATTTTACTCCGCCCGCAGCAGCATTATGCCGCCGCTACCGTGGCCGACTTTTGCACCGCCGCTCTCAGGCAGCAGCCGACTACGATCGTCTGACCTCGGCCGCTCCGGCCTCGTTGACCGTTCACCAGGGCAAGGATCTCTGGCTGACAGCAGAGCAGGGACGAACCACGGTGACGAGCGTCGACGGCGTGCCCCTCGACGCTCGGGCCTATTCTCCGTTCGACGTCCTGAGCCTGCGGGCCGCTACGAACGCCGGTTCGATCCGTTTCGACTTCGCCTACGGCCAGTCGGCCAGCCGCCGTCGCGGAGAGAGTTACTCGACCGAAATCATCATCGACATTGCCGGGCGCGCCAAGGACGGCACGGAAACATCCTCGCACATCGAGATCGTGCATCCACGCGGCCAGGCACCGCTGACCGCGCTGGGTGTCGTTCTGGGCCTCGAGGCCTTGCTCGGCCTGCGCGCGAATGCACCGGCTGCGGGGCTGTACCTGCCGGAACTGCTGATCGATCCGAGCTACTTCGTCGGTGAAATGATGGCAATCGGCGCCCGCTTCGACGTGGCCCGCTAAGGAGGATCGACATGACCGATACAATCAATTCCTCCGTCCTGATCCTCGGCGCGACGGGAAGCCTCGGCTCCCGCACCACCAGGATGCTGCGCAAGCTCCATCCGGATCTATCCATCACGATTGGCGCTCGCGACATGGAAAAGGCGGCAGCGCTCGCTTCCGAGGTCGGGAACGCCACGATCGCCAGACTGGACATCACCGCATCCGATCTCGGTCTTGATCCCAGCGCCCGCTACAGCATCGTCGTGACAGCGCTGAGGGACCACTCGCTCAACACATTGCGCTACGCTCAGGCCCGAGGCATTCCCTATATCGCCCTTTCGGACGGCGTGTTCGAGCTCGGCTCGATCGTCGCCCACCACGCCCACCATCCGCAGGCCTCCCCCATCCTCCTGCTCGGACACAGCAACGGCGGCTCTCCAACCCTGGCGGCGCTGCATTTCGCTCGTGATTTCGAAACCGTCGAGGCCGTGGAAATCGCGATCCTCTTCGACCCCGGCGATCCCTTCGGTGCGGTATCGGGCAAGGATCTGGAGCGGATCGAGAAGATCGGTCCGCTGCCGCTGGTCAAGGAAGACGGGCAGTGGCAATGGGCGCGTGCACCGCTGTCCGGGCGGTTCATCACAAGCGTCGATGGTTCTCCGCACGCTGCGCAGGCCGCGGGCCTGCAGGATGTTCTCAGCCTTGGCACTGCGACGCGCGCAGCCCGTGTCCGGATCGACCTTGCGATGGGACTGGTCGCGTCGAGCAAGGAGGGCCGCGGACCGTCCAACGAGGTGATCATCGAGATTACGGGCACGCAGAAGAACGGCACATCCGGCCGCTTCCGCTATGAACTGATCGATCCCGAAGGCTACGCGGCCATGAGTGCACGCGGCGCGGCCGTCGCAATCGAAACCCTGCTTGGTCTTGCAGGCCGGGATCGCCCTGAAAAGGGCCTGTTCCTGCCCGAGACGCTCGTGGATCCGGCTCATCTCGTCAAGCGTCTGGAAGGCTACGGCGTCACAGTCCGCGCCGCATGAACCATGGATCGGTCGCGGCATGCTTGTGTGCCGCGGCCCTCCTCCCCGCTCTGTCGTCCGGCACGGGGAAAAGCCATGGTTCACAGCTTGATCGCCCGCAGCCGCAGCGCGTTGCCGATGACCGATACCGAGGACAGGCTCATCGCAGCGGCTGCGAGCATCGGCGAGAGAAGTGTGCCCAGCACGGGGTAGAGGACGCCAGCGGCAACAGGAACGCCCAGCACATTGTAGACGAAGGCGAAGAACAGGTTTTCCTTGATGTTGCGAATGGTACCCTGGGCGAGCTTGCGGGCGCGCACGATCCCGCCAAGGTCCCCTTTGACCAGCGTGATGCCGGCGCTTTCCATGGCAACATCGGCGCCGGTGCCCATGGCGATACCGACATCGGCCGCGGCAAGGGCCGGCGCATCGTTGACACCGTCGCCGGCCATGGCGACACCCTGCCCCTTGGCGCAAAGCTCGTCGACCAGCGCCTTCTTGCTTTCGGGGAGCATGTCGGCCCGGACCTCATCGATGCCAAGCTTTTGAGCAACGGCCCTGGCGGTGCGGACATTGTCGCCCGTGGCCATGATGATGCGCAGGCCAAGGGCGTGCAGCTCGCGGATGGCGGCGGCAGCCGAGGCCTTGATGGGGTCGGCAACGGCGACCAGACCAGCCGGCCGGCCATCGAGAGCAACGAACATCGCTGTCTTTCCCTCCTCACGCAACGCATCGGCACGGGCAGTAAGATCGCCGAAATCGATGCCGAGGTCGGCCATGAGGGCCGCGTTGCCGAGCGCAACCCTGCGGTCGCTGACGGCACCTGTAACACCCTTGCCGGTAATCGATTGGAAATGATGGACGCCAGGGGCTGGAACGCCGCGCGCTGCCGCGCCCTCGACAATGGCCTCGGCCAGCGGGTGCTCGGAGCCTTTTTCAAGCCCGGCGGCGAGCGACAGCAGGTCGGCTTCCTCGACGCCTACAGCCGTGATCACGTCGGTGAGCGTCGGCCGCCCTTCCGTCAGCGTACCGGTCTTGTCGACGATGAGCGTATCGACGCGGGCGAAGCGCTCCAGCGCCTCGGCGTCCTTGATGAGCACCCCAGCCTGGGCACCGCGCCCGGTGGCGGTCATCACCGACATGGGTGTGGCGAGGCCGAGGGCGCAGGGGCAGGCGATAATGAGCACAGAGACCGCCGAGACGATGGCGAACACCATGCTCGGCTCGGGTCCGACAAGCGCCCAGACGATGAAGGCAGCGACGGCGATGAGCACCACGGCCGGGACGAAATAGAAAGAGACCCGGTCAGCCAGCCCCTGGATGGGCGCACGGCTGCGCTGGGCCTTTGCGACCATGTCGACGATCTGCGACAGAACGGTCTCGCTGCCGACGCGCTCCGCGCGCATGACAAGCGATCCGTTCTTGTTGAGTGTGCCGCCCGTGAGCCTGTCACCCTCGGTCTTCTCGACAGGAACGGGCTCGCCGGTGATCATCGATTCATCGACGGAGGAACGTCCCTCCAGCACCAGACCGTCAACCGGAATGCTGTCGCCCGGACGGATGCGCAGGCGGTCGCCACCGACAACGGCATCAAGTGGCACTTCGCTTTCGGAACCGTCATCGGCAATGCGACGGGCAGTCTTTGGCGCAAGGTCGAGCAGCGCGCGGATCGCCGAGCCGGTGCGCTCGCGTGCCCGAAGTTCGAGCACCTGGCCGAGGAAGACCAGAGCGACGATGACGCTGGCCGCCTCGAAATAGACCGGTACCGAACCGCCATGGCCGCGGAACTGGTGGGGGAACAGGTCGGGAAAGAGGGTTGCGACCACAGAATAGAGATAGGCCGCGCCGACGCCCAGCGCGATCAGCGTCCACATATTGGGGCTGCGGTTGCGGAACGAATCCAGCCCCCTGTGGAAGAACGGCAATGCCGCCCACAGTACGACCGGTGTCGCCAGGGCAAGCTCAAGCCAGGCGGCCAGCGGCTCGCCGATCCAGTCGCGAACCGGCAGGCCGACCATCGGCCCCATGGCGATAACAAGAAGCGGGATGGAGAGGATTGCACTGACGCGAAAGCGGCGGGTGAAGTCGATCAGCTCGGGATTAGGACCGTCATCGGCGCCCGGCATAACCGGTTCGAGTGCCATGCCGCAGATCGGGCAGGAACCAGGCGTGTCCCTGACGATCTCGGGATGCATCGGGCAGGTATATTGCGTGCCCTTTGGCATGGCCTGCGCCGCGGGCGTACCGGACAGATATCGTGCCGGCTCGGCAGTGAACTTGCCCTCACAGGCTGGCGAACAGAAGTAATAGCCACGCCCCTCATGTTTGAGGAAATGTCGGGCCGTGTCGCGGGCGACGTCCATGCCGCAAACGGGATCCTTGGCACTGACATAGATGTCGGGCGCCGCCTTGAACTTGTCGCGGCAGGCGCTGCTGCAGAAATGATAGCGGTGGCCGGCATGGTCGAGCATCGGCTTGCCCGCAGCGGGATCGACGATCATGCCGCAGACCGGGTCGCGCAGAGCCGTCCCGCTGTCCGCATGCGCCTCGGCTGCCGGCACGAGCGGTGTGTGGCGCTCGTGATCGTGGTGGATATGATCGTTGCTCATGTCGCAGGCTCCGCACTTCACGTCACCCGATTCTAAAGGTTCCCGCAAGGGGAAGGTCAACACCCCGGTCCCGCAGAGCGCATCGATGAAACCGTCTGACAGCGCTGGCAGACGGTTTCATCTGGACTGAGAGGTCTGTATTTCTACTTATACGCAGAAACCACGATTTCGATCATCGTATCGCCGCCAAGGTCAGCGACACCGACCGTTGCGCGGGTCGGCAAGGTTTCCGGCGACAGCCATTCCTTCCAGACTGCATCCATTTCCGGCTTCTTGCCGAGATCGGTGACGAAGATGCTGGCTGAGAGCAGCCTTGTCTTGTCGGTACCCGCCTCGGCCAGGTAGCGGTCCAGCTTCGCGAGGATCTCACGGGTCTGGCCGGCCATATCAAGGCTCTCGTCGTCGCAGGTCGTGCCGCCGACGTGGACGATACCGTTGTGCTCGACTACTCTGTGCATGATCGGCGTTCGCAGAAATCGTTGGACCATTTTCGATACCTTTCGTGGTTCAGTGTCCGGAATGACCACCCGTCACGGCGTAAACCGCTTCGGATGTATGGGGGAGTGCGGCGATCTCGCAGAGCGGCACGGGCTTGACCGGCGGGCGAAGGCGATAGGTGCCGACATCGGCAGGGGGGCGCTGCTGTGCATCGGCGAGCAGCTCCGTGACGGTCGCAGCACACATGCGGCCCTGACACGGCCCCATGCCACAGCGCAGCATCGTCTTCAGCTGGTTCGGCCCTGCGACGCCGCGCGCAGCGGCCTCTCTGACGGCCCCGACGGAAACCTCTTCACATCGGCAGGCGACGATGTCGTCGGCTTGCGGCGCCCGAAATGCCAGGGCCGGTTGATAGGCAAGGTCGATAAAGTCCCGTCCGCGCAGCGCCTTTTTTCGCGACCGAACAATGTGGCGCAACGCCTCGGACGATTGCCTGCCCAGAATCTCCTGTGCTGCTGCGATCCCAGCGATCCGGCCGTCAAGCGCCGCAACGACGGCGCCTCCGATGCCGCTGCCGTCGCCCGCGATGAAAATCGCAGATTTACTGCTGCGCCCTTCCTCGTCCACGACCGGCGCAAAACACATCTGCCGATCCTTCCAGACCAGCGCACAGCCCGCGGCATTCGCCAGATTGGTATGGGGAATGACGCCCTGATGGAGAAAAATGCTCCCTGCCCGCAGCGACACCGTCTTGCCGCCGGTCACGAAGGTCACGCCGTCTGCCCGGTCGGTACCGTTGATTTCCAGCGCCGTCACGGCACGGAACACCTGGAGCGCCCGTCTTACCCGAAGCATCAGACCAAGGCCCTTCCACGCATAGGGGGATGCAAAAAAGGAGAGAACATGCGGGGCGGCGCGAAGCCAGTTGCGGCGCGGCGTGGTTTCGAGGATCGCATCGATTGCGCCGCCGGCCGCAAGCACCTGGTCCGCATAGAGATAAAGCAGCGGGCCGCTGCCGGCGAGAACGACCGGCCCTTGCGGCAGAAGAGCGGAGGCTTTGAGGGCGATCTGCGCGGCGCCGACGGACATGACGCCCGGCAATGTCCAGCCCCGGACCGGCATAGGCCGTTCCGTTGCGCCCGTTGCAAGGATCACACGCCTTGCGAAAACGATCCGGCTGCGGCCGGCCACGGAAACCCGCAGCTCGGCCATCGCTTCACCACCCTCTTCCTGTTGCTCCAGGCTCCAGACCATGGCGGAAGGCACATAGGTGGCTGTCGCCGTGGAAAAGGCCTCCCAAAGGGCGGCCCCGTGCGCATAATCAATTCCGAGATACGGGCGCTTGGTACGCGTGTTTCTTTCGATGGCGCGATAGATCTGCCCACCCGCCTCGGCATTCTCGTCGAACACCACAACCGCAAGGCCCAGCCTTGCGCATTCGCTCGCCGCCGCCATACCAGCGGGGCCGGCGCCGACGATCGCGATGTCGTAGCGGACGGCAAGGGCGTCGGCATTGCGGAGTGTCGTCAGCGTCATCGATCGCTTCCTTCTGTCGTCCGCGCACCGCGTTGCAAGGCAACCGTCATTCCATCACGGACGGGAACCATGCAGGCTTGGCGGTTCTGCACGCCATCGATCGTCACCAGGCATTCGAAGCAGACGCCCATCAGGCAATAGGGCGCACGCGGCTGGTCGTTGACCACGCTACGCCGCAGCGTGGTCATGCCTGCGCCAAGAAGCGCGGCCGCGACGCTTGCCGTGGCATCGACCTCGATTTTGCTGCCATCGATGACGATGGTCACGTGGTCCTTCGGGGGTTCAATGCGCCGGAACATGAAACCTCCCGCCGGGAAAGAGGCCATCGGCCAGCACGGGGTTTCGGGAAGCGATCGCATCGGCGATAAGATGGGCGTGGTTCGGGGCCAGCGTCACGCCGGAATGGCACATGACCAGACAGGCCCCAGGATGGGTGGGCGAGCACTCGTAGATCGGCAATCCGTCAGGCGTCTTCACCCGGAAGCCGGACCAACTGCGCAGAACATTCACCGCCGCCAGCTGCGGAAAGGTGCGGATCGCCCTGTCGGCAAGCACGCTGCTGATATCCTGGTCGGTGGCGATCGAGCGGGTGTCGGCCTCCTGGCTGTCGCCGATCATCACCCCACCCTCATCGGCCTGTCGCAGGGTGGTTGACGTATAAGGAAAGAAGGGTGCGCATTTCTCGGTCACCAGGATCTGCCCCTTGCTCTGGAGGGTTGGGGCCGAAAGCCCTACCATCGGCGCAAGCCGCGTGTTGCCGTTTCCGGCCGCGAGCACAACCCGGCCGGCACGGACCTCGCCCCAGGTTCCCTTGAGGAGGAACCCGCCTGCATCAGGAGCGATCTCGGTCACATCGCAGTGCGCTCGGTAACCTGCGCCGAGATTGAGCATGCCGACATGCAGCGCTTGCAGGAGGCGAAGGGAGTTCACATCCCCGTCGAGCGGCGAGTAGATGGCACCGATGACATCCCTGCCGATCGCAGGCAGCATGCGCGCGGTCTCGACATGGTCGAGCACGGCGTGGTCGGGTGCATCCGTGCCTAGCGCTTCGGCCACGCAACGGACCTCCTCCGTCCACGTCGCCATCTCGCTTTCGGTAAGCGCGAAAGTGAAGCCGCCCCTTTGCCGAAGGCTGACATCGATCCCTGACGTCTCCATCAGATCGGCCGAGAACGCCGACCATCGGCGGGCGGCCGCAATCGTCCAGCGAGCATAGTGCGGAGCGCCCACACCCTTGCCCTGAACCCAGACCAGCGCGAAATTCGCTCGTGACGCACGGTGCGACAGATCCTCTCCGTCGAGAACAAGCGGCGCCAGCCCTCTGCGCGCCAGCCCCCATGCGATGGCCGCGCCGACAAGACCGCCTCCGACGACGACGATTTCCTGATCCGGTAAGGTCCGCATACCCGCAGTCTGTGCTGTTGAAAGGGAAAGGAGAGCGCCCGCCCGCAAGGCGGGATGGGCGCCAGAACATTTTCGCTCTTTTTCGATTTGCGAAAATGCGCCTGTTTTTTCACAGCAAAACCGCTTCGCGCTTTTGCTGGAATTGCGCTGCGACGTCAGTCCTGCGGGCTGACGTCGAGCTTGAACCACTTTTCGGACAGGGTCTTGATCGTACCGTCTGCGCGGGCGGCCATGATCGCAGCGTCGAAATCCGCCTTCAGCGCAGTATCTTCCTTGCGCAGGCCAATCCCGATCATGCCGAAGACCTTGCCGGAGAGCAGCGGGCCGGCGAGCTTCGTGCCTGCCATGTCTTCCTTCTCCATCGCCGCAGCGAGCACCGTCGCATTGGCGACCACGGCATCGAGGCGGCTGCTGACGAGGTCGAAATTGTGCTCTTCCGTCGTCTTGTATTCCCGGACATCGGCGCCCTTGAAGTATTGTTCCATGAAGGAGGAGGCGGTCGTCGAGCCTTGCACGCCGACCGTCTTGCCCTCGATCAGCTTGGCGATCTCCTCGAGAACGGGCTTGGCGGCGTCCGAATCCACCGAAAGCGGCTTGCCGGCCATCGGCAGGTTGGCGAGATCACTGTCACCGAGCACGGCGAAGGAGTTGATCGCTGCCGCATAGGGGGTCGAAAACGCAATAACCTCCTCGCGCTTCGGCGTGACGCTCATGCCGGCCATGATCGCATCGTACTTGCCGGCGGTCAGCGAAGGGATGATCCCGTCCCAGTTCTGGGCGACGATCTCGCATTCACGGTTCATCCGCTTGCACAGGTCATTGGCCAGGTCGATCTCGAAACCTTCCAGCGTGCCGTTCGGGCCGGAGAAGTTCCAGGGCGCGTAGGCCCCCTCGGTCGCAATGCGGATCTTGTCCGCCGCATGGACGGGCTGCAGCGACACGGCGAAGGCCACCGCCGAGAGAAGAAGGGTCAGTTTCATGGGTTCACCTCTTGTTGTTCTCCGGTCTCAATGGGCGTGCGTCGAAATGAACTGCCGGAAACGTTCACTCCGAGGATGGGTGAAGACGTCCGCAGGCGTGCCGTCCTCCTCGATGTAACCCTTGTGAAGAAAGACGACCCGGCTGGAGACGTCGCGGGCAAAGCCCATCTCATGGGTGACGACGAGCATCGTGCGGCCCTCTGCGGCCAGGTCCCGCATGACCTTGAGGACCTCTGCGACCAATTCGGGATCGAGCGCGGAGGTCGGCTCGTCGAACAGCATGATTTTCGGGTGCATCGCGAGTGCCCGGCCGATGGCCGCCCGCTGCTGCTGGCCACCGGAAAGATGGGCCGGATAGGCATGGCGCTTGTCCGCGATGCCGACGCGCTCCAGAAGCGCCTCTGCCTCGGCGATGCATGCCTTGCGATCTCGCCCCTGGACGTGGACGGGAGCTTCGATCAGGTTTTCAAGGATTGTCAGGTGGGACCAGAGATTGAAGGACTGGAACACCATCGTCGCCTGGGAGCGGAGCCTTTGAAGCTGGCGCCGGTCGACTACGCGTGCCGACTGGTTGGGGCGCTGATCCAGTCTGTAGGCCTCGCCAAAGATCGAGACCGTGCCGGCATTCGGCACTTCCAGCATGTTGACGCAGCGCAGCAGCGTCGATTTTCCGGAACCGGACGCACCGAGGATGGAAACGACCTCCCCGGGCTGCGCCGTGAGGGAAATGTCATGCAGGACCTTGAGCGGGCCGTAGCACTTCTCCAGGCGTGCGATTTCCACGGCCGGGATGCGGGTCTGATCTGTCATGCCTGTTCTCCGGTCGCGACGACAAAGGGACGCTGGTCACGGGAAAGCCGGTGCTCGACAAACCGGAGCAACCGCGTGATGGAAAAGTTCAGAAGAAGGTAGATCGCGCCGGCGCAGACGAAGATCTCGACCGGCCGGTAGCTGGCCGAGATCAGCTTGGCGGCGATGCCGGTGACTTCCATCATCGTGATGGTCGAGGCGAGCGCCGTCGACTTCACGACGAGGATCAGTTCGTTCGAATAGGCTGGCAGCATCAGGCGAAGAGCCTGCGGCGCGATGATCCGGCGCAAAAGCGTGAGCCGGCCCATGCCATAGGCCTTCGCGGCCTCGATCTGCCCGAGCGGCACGGCGATGACGCCCCCGCGAATGATCTCGGCGCTATAGGCGGCCGTATTCAGACAGAGTGCCAGCGCGGCACACCAGTAGGGTTCGCGCAGGAACGGCCAGGCGAAACTCTTGCGCAGCTCCGGAAATTGGCTGAGCCCGTAATAGATGATGTAGAGCTGTACGAGGAGTGGCGTGCCGCGGAAGACGAAGATGTAGCCCCGCGCGAGACCATCGAGCACCCGGTTGCCGGAGAGGCGGAAGCCCGCCAGAAGCATGGCAAGAAGCGCGCCCGAGGCGACCGAGAGCGCGGTCAGTTGCAGCGTGAGCGGAATGCCGTGGCACAGGGCAAGGAAACTCTCGACGAGGAAGGGAATATCAAAGAGGTTCATGATGCCCTCCGGATGCCGCGCATCGCACGGGCTTCGGCGCGCCGGAAGACAGCACCGGAAACAAGGCTGATCAGCAGGTAGAGCACGCCGGCCGTCAGGAAGAAGGTGAACGGCTTGCGGGTCGAGCCGGCGCCGATCTGCGCCTGACGCATGAGCTCGACCAGACCGACGACGGAAATAAGGGCCGATTCCTTCAAAACCAGCTGCCAGACATTGCCAAGTCCGGGGATCGCAAACCGAGCTGCCTGCGGCAGGATGATGCGCTGGAAGCGGAGGAATGCACCCATCCCATAGGCCTTGGCCGCCTCGATCTCGCCGCGCGACAGCGCGAGCACCGCACCGCGAAAGACTTCCGCCTGATAGGCGCCGGACACGACGCCGATCGCCACGGCCCCCGTCAGGAACACCGGCGCGCTTACGAAGCCTTCCGCACCGAACAGGTGGCCAAGCTGCGTTATGACGGCGCTGCCGCCGAAATAGAACAGGTAGATGACGAGAAGATCGGGCACGCCGCGCAGCACGGTCGTATACCCGTCGGCAAGATAACTTAGCGAGGAAACCGGCGAGAGCGACGCGGCCGCCGAGAGCATGCCGAAAAGCGCTCCCAGCCCAAAACCGCAAAGGGCCACGGCAAGCGTGATAGCGGTGGCGCGAAGCATATCGAAGCCCCAGCCACCATCGGCAAATCCCATCAAATCGAAGTAAGCGCCCACGCGTCCACCTGGTCCGTTCCCTTGCGCCGATAGCGTGTCGGCGCGTTATGGGCTTGACTTTGGCAGGTGACGCTCCATACCGTCAAATTCGAAATTACGGGTAGAGAATAACCAAATATTATGGAGAAGCTCATGAATCTGCGGCAGGTCGAGGCGTTTCGCCTGGTCATGCTCACCGGCAAAATGACCGCGGCGGCGGAGCTCATGGCGATTACCCAGCCCGCGGTGAGCCGGCTGATCCGCGACTTCGAGCTCGACCTGAAGCTGCGGCTGTTCGAGCGGCGCGGCAACCAACTCGTCCCGACGCCCGAGGCCACCACGCTTCTGAGGGAGGTGGAGCGTGCCTATGTCGGGCTCAACCGCATCAAGGCCTTCGCCGAGGAGATCGGCCGCCAGAATGCCGGCATGCTGCGCATCGCCGTGATGCCCGCGCTCGCCAATGGCATCATGCCGCGCTACCTCGCACGCTTCCTGCGCGAGCGCCCGAACATCCATGTCTCCCTGAGCGGCATCCCCTCGACCATGGTCATCGAAGCCGTCGCTTCCGGCCAGGCCGATATCGGCTTCGCCGACGGCCCGCTCGACCGCCCCGGTTTCCTGACGGAATCCCGCCCCGTCGCGGCCGTGGTCGCCATGCCGCAGGGCCACAGACTGACCGCCCGATCCCGGATCGGGCCGGCAGACCTCGAAGGCGAGCACATGATCACGCTGGAACCGGGGACGTTGTTTGCCATGCGCGTGGAGGTCGCGCTGGCGGGCATTCCGAGGGCTTCAACGATCGAGACACGCCTCTCCCACACCGCGCTGACGCTGGTGTCGGAAGGCGTCGGCATCACCATCATCGACCCCTCCTCCGCCACGGACTATCGAGGCAGAGGCGTCGTGGTTCGCCCCTTCACCGACTTCATCGATGCCGGCTTCCTGGCGATTCGCCGCAGCGACGCAACAGACAACCAGCTTGCGGAGCGCTTTATCGCAGGGTTCTGGGAATACCACGGAGCCCTGCTCGAGCAACTGAACGTCGAACCGGGGAGATAGCCTGAGAGGTCTGGGTGTCGGGGCCTTGAGCAGCTTGGCGGGAAAACCCTGCCGGATCCTCCTTTAGAAATCCCAGTCCTCATCTTCGGTGGCGACCGCCTTGCCGATGACGTAGGACGATCCGGAGCCGGAAAAGAAGTCGTGGTTCTCATCGGCATTCGGTGACAGCGCTGAGAGGATGGCCGGGTTCACCTTGCAGGCTTCCGGCGGAAAAAGTGCCTCGTATCCGAGGTTCATCAGGGCCTTGTTGGCGTTGTAGTGCAGGAACTTCTTCACATCCTCGGTGAGGCCGACGTCGTCATAGAGATCCTCGGTATATCGCGCCTCGTTGTCATAAAGTTCCAGGAGAAGATCAAAGGCGAAATCCTTGATCTCCTGCCGCTTTTCCATGCTCAGGCGCTCCAGTTCGCGCTGGAATTTGTAGCCGATGTAGTAACCGTGTACGGCCTCGTCACGGATGATGAGGCGGATCATGTCCGCCGTGTTGGTGAGCTTGGCGCGGCTCGACCAGTACATCGGAAGATAGAAGCCGGAATAGAACAGGAAACTTTCGAGCAAGACGCTGGCGACCTTCTTCTTCAAGGGGTCGCTCGTCGTATATTGTTCCATGATCAATGCGGATTTGCGTTGCAGGAACTCGTTTTCCTCCGACCAGCGATAGGCGTCATCGACGTCGGGCGTCAGGCAGAGCGTGGAGAAGATGGAGGAATAGGAGCGGGCATGCACAGCCTCCATGAAGGAAATGTTGGAAAGCACCGCCTCCTCATGCGGCGTGGCAGCATCCTCCATGAGCTTTACCGAACCGACACCGTTCTGGATTGTGTCGAGCAGCGTCAGACCGGTAAAAACGCGGATGGTGAGTTTCTGCTCTTGCGGCTTCAGCGTCGCCCAGGAGGGAATGTCGTTGGAGAGCGGCACCTTTTCCGGCAGCCAGAAATTACCGGTCAGGCGGTTCCAGACCTCGAGGTCCTTGTCGTCCTCGATGCGGTTCCAGTTGATGGCGCGGATGGCGGCGGCGGCCTTCGGCGCCTTGGTCTTCACTTGGATGTTCATTTGCTTCCCCGATCTCACAGCGCGCAGGAAACGCAGCCCTGCACTTCCGTGCCGGACAGCGCCATCTGGCGAAGGCGGATGTAGTAGATGGTCTTGATGCCCTTCTTCCAGGCGTAGATCTGCGCCCTGTTGATATCGCGGGTCGTCGCCGTGTCGCGGAAGAACAGCGTCAGCGATAGGCCCTGGTCGACATGCTGGGTGGCCGCCGCATAGGTGTCGATGATCTTCTCCGGGCCGATCTCGTAGGCGTCCTGGTAATAGTCGAGATTGTCGTTGTTCATGAAGGCGGCCGGGTAATAGACGCGGCCGATCTTGCCTTCCTTGCGGATCTCTATCTTCGAGATGATCGGGTGGATCGAGGACGTCGAGTGATTGATGTAGGAGATCGAGCCCGTCGGCGGCACGGCCTGGAGGTTCTGGTTGTAGAGGCCGCCGTCCATGACGGCCGCCTTCAGCTCAAGCCAGTCCTGCTGCGTGGGGATATGAATGCCCGCCTCTTCGAAAATGCCCCGCACCTTCTCCGTCACCGGCAACCATTCGGCTTCGGTATATTTGTCAAAGTATTCGCCCGAAGCGTATTTCGAGTTCTCGAATCCCTTGAAGCTAACGCCCTTTTCGACCGCCAGCCGGTTGGAGGCGCGGACGGCGTGATAGGTCACCGTGTAGAAATAGATGTTGGTGAAGTCGATGCCTTCCTCCGAGCCGTAGAAGATACGCTCGCGGGCGAGATAGCCGTGCAGGTTCATCTGGCCGAGGCCGATGGCGTGGCTATCGTCGTTGCCCTTCTCGACCGAGGGGACCGAGGAGATGTGGCTCATCTCGGAGACGGCGGTCAGCGCACGGATCGAGGTTTCGATCGTTCGTCCGAAATCCGGCGAGTCCATCGCAGCAGCAATGTTGAGCGAGCCGAGATTGCACGAAATGTCCTTGCCCATCCTGGCATAGGAAAGGTCGTCGTTAAATTCGCTCGCCTCACTTACCTGCAGGATCTCCGAGCAAAGATTGCTCATGGTGATGCGGCCGGCGATGGGGTTCGCGCGGTTCACCGTGTCCTCGAACATGATGTAGGGATAGCCGCTCTCGAACTGGATCTCGGCAAGGATCTGGAAAAAGTCGCGGGCCTTGATCTTCTTCTTGCGGATGCGGCCGTCCTCGACCATCTCGCGGTACTTCTCCGTCACCGAAATCTCGGTGAAGGCCACGCCGTAAACGCGTTCGATGTCATGCGGCGAGAACAGATACATGTCATCGTTGTTGCGAGCGAGCTCGAAGGTGATGTCGGGGATAACGACGCCGAGCGACAGGGTCTTGATGCGGATCTTCTCATCGGCATTCTCGCGCTTGGTGTCGAGGAAACGCAGGATGTCGGGATGATGGGCATGGAGATAGACCGCCCCCGCCCCCTGCCGCGCACCGAGCTGGTTGGCATAGGAGAAACTGTCCTCCAGCAGCTTCATGACAGGGATGACGCCCGACGACTGGTTCTCGATCTGCTTGATCGGCGCGCCCATCTCGCGAAGGTTGGTGAGGGAGAGCGCGACACCGCCGCCCCGCTTGGAAAGCTGGAGCGCCGAATTGATCGAGCGGCCAATGCTCTCCATGTTGTCCTCGATGCGCAACAGGAAGCACGAGACGAGCTCGCCGCGCTGTTTCTTGCCGGCATTGAGGAAGGTCGGCGTTGCCGGCTGGAAACGGCCGGAAATGATCTCATCGACGAGATCGCGGGCAAGCTGCTCGCTGCCGCGCGCCAGCGTCATCGCCACCATGCAGACGCGGTCCTCGTAGCGCTCAAGGTAGCGCTTTCCGTCGAAGGTCTTCAGCGTATAGGACGTGTAGTACTTGAACGCGCCGAGGAAGGTCGGGAATCGGAACTTCTTGTCATAGGCGTGGTCGAAGAGATCGCGTACGAAGTTGAAGGAATACTGGTCGAGCACTTCCTGCTCGTAGTACCCTTCGGTCACCAGATAATCGAGCTTTTCCCTGAGATTGTGGAAGAAGACCGTGTTCTGGTTGACGTGCTGGAGGAAGTATTGCTTTGCCGCCTGCCGGTCCTTGTCGAGCTGGATTTTTCCATCCTCATCGTAAAGGTTCAGCATCGCGTTCAGCGCATGATAGTCCAGCGCGGTGATTTCCGGCGTCTTCGTCGGTTTCTCGAGCGTCATCGTGTCCAAAATCGTTCCAGTCCCTGTCTGACGTTGTCGACGTCCTCATCCATGCCGAGAAGCTCGAAGCGGTAGAGATACGGCACACCGCACTTGGCGGAGATGACGTCGCCGGCGAGCCCGAAGGTCGCCCCGAAATTGCTGTTGCCCGCGGCAATCACGCCGCGAAGGTTCGCGCGGTTTTCCGCATCATTGAGGAAGCGGATCACCTGCTTGGGAACGGCGCCTTTGCCATCCTGGCCGCAATAGGTCGGCACGACGAGGACGAAGGGCGCGCGCGCCCTCAGCGCCTCGTCGGCGCGAAGGGGAATGCGGGAGGCCGGAAGGCCGAGCTTTTGCACGAAGCAATGGGTGTTTTCCGACCGGGAGGAGAAATAGACGAGCTCACCCATCGCCCCGCCCTCAGGCCAGTGCGCTGATCATATCAGGGCGGAAACCGGCCCAATGCTGCTCACCGGCAACGACGACGGGAACCTGACGGTAGCCGAGGCCCTGCACGAGCGCGAAGGCATCTGCATTCTCGGAGATATCGACGACACGGTAATCGATGCCGTGGCGGTCGAGCGCGCGGGTGGTCGCTGAGCATTGAACGCAAGCTGGCTTGGAGTAAACGGTGATCGGCATGGTTTCCTCATATTCTGGCGATTGGGCATGGAGGGGCGTTCGGTCATCCGCCGATGACCGTTCGTGAACTGAAAATAGATAGACGGCGGCCCTCAAGGACGGCCGGAGCGGGGCGCCGCTTACTCGCGCGGAGGCACTGGAAACAAATTCGACATGACTTCACCCCGAAGCTATTCATACGGAGCATCTGGGGAGACGGCGGGGCGGCATCATTCCACAACCCATCGCTCGCCTGCCGGACACCCCGCCCGTGGACGTTCATGAACGAGGCAGGTCTCCTGGCTTGCGGGTCGCGGCATCCGTCCGCCTTCCCAAGGCATTTGCGCCTCAGTGGCTTTGTCGAACGTATGCTCGCCGCTTACAGTTGCGGGGGCAGCTCCGGATTGACGCAGCCATCATGGCCACACCGGATTCCCGTCTTAGCCTCCGACTCTCTCGAATCGGAGGAACCTTGAACACTAGATATGGTATAGGACGCAATTCCGCCGTCAACAGTTAGCTCGATCGCTCGGTTGCGAAACGCAAGTTATCCCCATGACGGATGGCGAAAGCCCTTCGTCGCGAGCACTTTTCCAAGCCTAGATTTCCACAGACACCATTCCAGCGTGAATAAGCGGTTGCCGGACCAGCGTACGACGAATAAGCTCCTGCTGCGGCAAGGTGCCGCTCGATCACTGAGGATACCATGGCTACCGGAACGGTTAAGTTTTTCAATCAGGACAAGGGCTTCGGCTTCATCACCCCCGACAATGGCGGAGCAGACGTGTTTGTTCACATATCTGCGGTACAGTCCGGCGGCCCGCTGCGGGATGGCGCAAAGGTCAGCTACGACATCGGCCAGGATCGCAAGACCGGCAAATCGAAGGCTGAAAACGTTCAAACGCTCTAAGAGCGCGCGCTATTCGATGACGACCTCGGATGCGTATGGTTCATGGACGTCGCCACGGCGTTCGACCACCGCATCCGAACGGTCTCGAATGCAGATATGACCGTCGCCATCCGCACGCCCACGACGCAGCCGAGGACGCACCTCGCAGTTCTTGTGGTTTTGGGGCTAACCCATCTCCTCAACGATCTGATGCAGTCGCTGATTCCGGCTGCCTACCCAATCCTGAAGGATGCGTACGCGCTCGATTTCGTGCAAATCGGCCTGATCACCATGACCTTCCAGATTGCCGGATCGCTGCTGCAGCCGGTCATCGGCATGGTGACCGACAAGCACCCCGCACCCTATTCGCCTGTCGTGGGCATGATGTTCACCCTTTCCGGACTCGTGAGTCTCGCATTCGCCCACAGCTATGCGATAATTCTTGTCTCGGTGGCGCTGATCGGCATCGGATCATCCATATTCCACCCTGAGGCGACCCGTATGGCGCGCTATGCGGCCGGCGGCCGGCAGGGGTTGGCCCAGGGTCTCTTCCAGGTTGGCGGTCAGGCCGGAGGCGCGCTCGGCCCGGTCTTTGCAGCATTGATCATCGTGCCGTTGGGGCAGCCGAGCCTCGCCTGGTTCGCTGCCCTTGCCTTGCTCGCCATGACGCTTCTGGCCTGGATCGGCAGCAAACAGCGCCAGATCAGTGCCGAGTTCGCGGCAATGCGGATAGGTGTAAAGAAGGCGGGCGGAGCGGCACGCCATGCGCCCGCGACGATCGCCATCGGCCTCGTCGTCCTCACGGCACTCATGTTCACCAAGAACGCCTACGGCGAGAGCTTCAAGTCGTTCTACATCTTCTATCTCATGGAGAGGTTCGGCCTTTCCATCCCGGCGGCGCAGATGATGCTGTTCATCTTCCTGCTCGCCTCGGCCGTCGGCGCGCTTGTCGGCGGCATCGTCGGCGACCGCATCGGGCGCTACCGCATCATCTGGATTTCTGTCCTCGGGCCGCTTCCTCTGACACTGATGCTGCCTTATGCTGATCTGTTCTGGACGGGCGTGCTGACAGTGATGATCAACCTGATCATGGCCAGTGCCTTCGCATCGATCCTGATCTATGCAATCGAGCTGCTGCCACATCGCATCGGGTTGATCGGAGGACTGTTTTACGGCCTGAACTTCGGACTTGGCGGTATCGCCGCTGCCCTCCTCGGGATTTTGGCCGACCGCTATGGCGTCGAAACGGTCTATGCCATCTGCTCGTTCCTGCCGCTCGCAGGGCTCCTCGCCTGGTTCCTGCCGAAGATCGAGGAAGGCGGGGCCTAGCGACCTGAAGCGCTTGTCACAACCGCTCCGGAAACCGGAGGACGGCAATACCGCCGAAAGGGCGACGAGACACACATCTCCACCGAGGCTATAAAACGGGTCCGACGATGGCGAGGCCGTTGTTCCTCAGGCGCTTCCAGACAGACCAGCGTCCCACCTCCTCCGGCAGGATCTGCCGGCATCGCGCGAGATAGGCTTCCTGCCGGGCACGCAAGGTTGTTGTCAGGTCGACATCTTCGAGAAGGATGTTGTTCTCGTAGTTGAGATCGAAGCTGCGCCGGTCCATATTCGCCGAGCCGATCAGCGAGATGGCGCCATCCATGGTCAGGGTCTTGGCATGGAGCAGCCCGGCCTCGTACTCGAAAATCGTCACGCCTGCTTGGAGAAGGTCGAGATAATAGCTGCGGCTTGCCGCCGCGACGGCGAAGTCATCATTGCGCGCGGGAAAGATGATGGTCGTCTCGACACCCCGGTTGGCGCAGGCGCAAAGTGCGGCCTGCATGGCAGCATCCGGTACGTAGTAGGGTGTCGTTACGAAGAGCGAACGCTTTGCGGCATAGATCAAAGTCTCGAACATTTCCGGCATCGCGGAATTTCGGAATGTGGGGCCGGTGGCGACCACCTGGGCGGTAAAACCAGGTTTCGTATCCACCATCTGCTTGCGTAGGAGGTGCCCGATGTCGCCGCCGCCATTGCCCATCCAGTCGCTGGCGAAAAGATGCTGGTTCTGCCGTACCACCGGCCCTTCGAAACGCATCAGCACATCGACCCAGGGCGCGAATCTTGCTTTGGGCAGGAATTCGGGATCAGCGCAGTTCTGACTGCCGCAATAGGTGATGCGGTTGTCGATGACGGCGATCTTGCGGTGGTTGCGCAAGTCGATGCGGCCAGTGAGGGCGCGCAAAAGCGGATTGCCGATCACCAACGCCCGGCGGACCTCTACACCCGCTCCCGCCATATCGCGCCAGAGCGGGCCACGCACAAGCGCACGTGAGCCAAGATCATCGACGAGAACGCGACAGGCGACCCCGCGACGCGCCGCCCTTTGCACCGCCTCAGCGACCGCCGTGCCGTTACGGTCGGCGAGCCAGATGTAGAAGAGAAGGTGGACATGGTCGACCGCCGCATCGATATCCGCGACCAACGCTCTGATGGCGGCATCCGAGTCCTCCATCAGCCGGGCGCTGTTGCCTCCGGTTGGCGCATAGCCGCTGATCGAGCGCCCGACGGCAAAGAGCGCGGCGTGCTGGTTCTGCACCTGTGACGCCGACGGCCAGCCCGGCGCCGTCTCCGGAGGCGGCAGCTTACGGAAGGCGGCCTTCAGTCGCTCCACCCGCCTGCGACCGACATTCGTCTGCCCGACGAGAAGATAGACCAGCGCGCCGACATACGGGAGCAGCAGCACAAGGACGAGCCAGGCAGCACGCGATTCCGGTTGCCGATGCGGTCGCAAGAGGATGTGAACGGCCGCCGCCGCCACAACCACGATGTGCAAGACCATGAACATCATGCGGCGGAACCATAAAGGAGATCAAGCGCGGCGAGCACGATCAGAAGATAGGTCCCGTTGCCGTCGACATCCTCCTCCTCGGAAAGATCGAACCGCGCCCAGAGGTCGTCACGGTTCCCGGCTTTGTATTCGCTGATCACCATTTCAGCGATGGCACGAATTTTCGGAAACTGCGCCGGATCGAAATGCAGGCCCTCTCCATCGACGAACAGGCCCTGCTCCTGCAGAAAACCTGCCATCGGCATCGATGTTTCACTGAGATAGAAGAGAAGATCGTTCGCATTCAACGGCTGGTCTTGCGATTGGGGAACGAGCCCAACCTGTTCGACGAGCCTGCGCGCCCAGGATTGCATGTCGCGACTGAGGCGTTCGGATGTCACAACTGTCATTGAGATTCTCTCTCGCAAACGGCGCGGCAAGGGGTTGGTACCAGGGACTGGCCGCTCCGAATCGCACCGGGCTGCTTCAAAAATCGACGGCGCCGATCCGACGCAGTTCGGCAAGCAAGGGCAGCATCGGAACCCCGGCTGCGGTGAGGAAGTCGCCCTCGATCCTGTCGACGAGCTGGATCCCCTCTCCGTCGACCCGGCAGAGATTGGCGCTTTGCAGCCCATCCGCGCCGACTTGCGCCATGTAACGGCCGATAAAGCCGGGATCGAGCTTCAACAGTGTGATGCTCGCGACACCAGCATGGCGCCACAGCACCTGGCCATCCCGGGCCAACACGACGGCCACATGGATCTGGTGCGTCTTGCCGGAAAGCAGAAGAAGACGGCGTCGTGCTTCCTCCATGTTCGCAGGCACATGCAGGATCTCGTCATCCAGCGAGAAGACTTGTTCGCAACCGAGGAAGAGGAGGCCTGGTTGCCGTCCGCTTGCCTCCGTCGCCTTGGCCTCCGCCAGAACGAGGGCGACATCTTCGGCTGATGCGCCTGTTTCTTCCAGTGGTGCCTGCAGTGCACGATCATCGAGATCGGCTGCCATGACATCAACGGTGATCCCCGCATTGCCGAGCAACCGTCTGGCGAAAGTGTTTTCCGATGCCAGGAAAAGGGGCTTGTTCATTTCCAGGTCTCCCGTTTGTTGTCGTATTCCTGCCCGCCAGCGGGACGCTTATCGTTGCGTTACTCCGGCGAGAGCACCACGGCGGCCTCTGTTGTCAGCGTGCGGAAGGTAAAGCTCTCCTGGACGTAGAGATCGACGGTGATGGCGGAGTGGTTGAGATAGCCGATCGAGAAGTCCTGCCCGACGGTCAATTCGAAATCGCCGCCGCGCAGCGACAGGATAAGCCCACCTTCGATGGCCGGTGCCCAGATGATCCCTCCGTCGGCGATCCGCTCGATATGGTGGAAGACCGGGTAGCCGTCGTCGCTGCCACCGCTTGCGGCCATATAGGCATCACCACCGAGAACGAGCGCGTAAGGGCCTTCCACACCGGCAAGGCGAAGCTGGCCGACCGCCCGCGCCACCGCATCGGAATAGCGCTTCACGTTCGTGGGAAGTGGCTCGGCGGGATTGCTTGCGGCGGCGCGAATCCCCTCGATATCGGCGGCAGCGTAGCCGTCGAACACGGCCCGGTCCTCGGCATGGGCGATTTTGCGCATGGCTTCCTTGACGGGCGACCAGTCGCTGTCGAGCGCGCCGCGCTCCACATCGTCGATGGCGCTGCGCGAGAGCTGAAAGGGGACACGAAGCTCGACCAGCGCCTTGACCTCGCGCTTCACCGACTGCACGCCTTCGGCCGGTGGCGTGACCGGCTCGACATGACCCGTGCCGACCGCCGAGAGGCCAAGCCCGGAAGGTCCAACCATGTCGACAACCCGGCGGGCGGCGAGATGGCGCTTCAGCGTACGTGTCGCCTCTTCCTCGATTGCGGCCCAGGCGGCCTCGGAAACCGGCGCAAGTTCACGGTGCAGGTTATTCATGGGAAGCCCCTTTCCTGAGAGAGCCGATGCCGAGCGATCCATCGCCGCGGGACGGTGATTGATCCGCTTCCAGCTGTACCTCAGCAGCAGGCACGGGTGCGGCATCTGGTGTCACCGCATCGAGGAACGAAGTGGAGGGAATGAAGAACAGCGTGCCCGTGACGGCACGGCTGAAATCGAGCAGCCTGTCGTAGTTGCCGGGTGGACGGCCGATGAACATGTTCTCCAGCATCATCTCGACCCGGCGCGGCGAGCGCGCATACCCGATGAAGTAGGTGCCGAACTCGCCCTTGCCGACATCACCGAAGGGCATGTTGTCGCGCAGGATTTCCAAGGGCTCGCCGTTCTCCTCGATCGACGTGAGAACATTGTGGGCATAGCTCGGCTTGGCGTCATCATCGAGCTCGATATCGGAGAGCTTCTCGCGGCCGATGATCCTTTCCTGATCGGCCACCGGCACGCGGTTCCACGCGGCGAGATCATGCAGATACTTCTGCACGATCACGTAGCTTCCACCGGCAAAATCCGGGTCTTCCGCACCAATGATGGTGGCGGCGACGGCAGCCGCGTCAACAGGATTTTCCGTGCCGTCGACGAATCCTATAAGGTCGCGGTCGTCGAAATAGCGGAAGCCGTGAACCTCGTCCTCCGGGACGACGAAGCCCTTCAGCCGGTTCATCACTTGGGTTGCCAGTTCAAAACAGAGATCCATGCGTGCGGCGCGGATATGAAAGAGCAGGTCGCCGGGCGTGGCTACGGCATGATGCCGTCCACGGATTTCACGAAAGGGATGCAGATCTTTCGGACGAGGTGCACCGAACAGCCGGCCCCAGGCATCCGAGCCGATGCCGAGCACACAGGAAAGCCCGCCTTCAAGGTCACGAAAGCCAACGGTGCGCAGAAGGCCCGAGAGATCGGCGCAGAGCTGGCGCACGGCGCTTTCGGCCTCACGGCCCGGTTCGAGGGTCACGACAAGAAAGATTGCCGCCTTTGTCAGGCGTGTGGCGACCGGTTGCGGGACGACGGAGGAAAGGGCTGCATCCATGCGAAATCCATTCGGCAAGGGCTGAAGACGGGCGTGACCGGAGAAAAAGGCCGCCCTTGAACTGGTCAGAGGTCGACTGGGCGGCCGGATTTCTCCTCTTCCAATGTCACCGCGATATCGGCATTGGCCGCCAGCCGCACCTTGTCGCCCTCGACACCCGCCACGAAACCCATCTCGATAAAGTGGTGGTGGCCCTCGTGGCGACCAAAGCTATCGCTCTTCTTGAGCTTGATACGGTTGCCTTCCACACGGTCGACAGTCCCGACGTGCACGCCGTCCGCGCCGATCACTTCCATGTCTTCCTTGACCTTGTCGCTCATGTCCTTCTCCTTTGCTTTGACGCCAATCAGACCACGACGAACTCATCCTGAAGGTAAGGCCGCTCCCGATAGCAAAGATACGCACGGTAGAGCGTGCCACCGAGAAGCATCAATTCTGCCAGTGGATCTGGTACATAGCGCTGGATCGCCTGTTTCAAAGGGGCACCCCTGACGGAATCCCATCCCTCTCCACCAGCCCGTCGCAGCTGGCGCCCAGGCCCGATCGCGCGCTCCTCCAGCACTTCGGGGCAAGGCATGCAAACTGGATATCGGCGACACCATTCCGGCCGAAAAAGCACCCGCGCCATCCTTGCCGGCGATGAAGATTGCCGCCTGCGCCGACATGGCCAGACCTGCGCGCTTCACCGTCAGACGTCCGGCTTGCCCATTTCGCGCCGCAGCTCATCGAGGGCCCGGCGCATGCCGTGCAGCTGGTCCATGAGATGCAGGATCACGTCGATGCCCGCATCGTTCGCACCGATGCCCGACTGTAGTTCGCCGATCAGCCGTGCGCGAGCGACATCGATTTCCCGGAAGCACGGGCCTGATGGTGTCTTCTCCGGCACCAGCCACTCCTGCTCGATCCAAAGTTCCAGAACCGTCACCTGGAGGCCGGAGGTTTTCAGGAATTCCTCTCTGGTCATGACCATGGTCAGCCCTCCTCACGCGGATTGAACGACTTGCCCTTTTCCCAGTTGGCAATGAAGGCTTCGAGCTCGGGATCAGGCGGGTTCGGCAGGACAACCTTCAGCTTGACGAACTGGTCGCCGAAGCCGCCGCCGCGTTTCGGTGCACCCTTGCCCTTCAGCCGGAGCCGCGAGCCGGTATTGGATCCTTTCGGCACGGCCATGACGACGGCGCCGGTGGCGGTCGGAACGCGTACGCGCCCACCAAGCACCGCTTCGCTCAGCGAGATGGGCAGTTCGATCGTGATATCGTCGCCATCGCGGGTAAAGCGGGGATCGGACAGGACCTCGACCTCGATCAAGGCATCGCCCGGACCGCCCGTGCCGAAACCCGGCGCACCCTTGCCCTTGAGCCGGATCGTCTGGCCGCTGACGAGGCCTGGCGAGATCTTCACGTCAAGCGTACTGCCGTCCGGCAGGGTGATGCGCCGGGTGGCGCCGGCGATGGAATCGGCGAACCCGATCTCAAGATGGTAGTGCCTGTCCTCGCCGGGGCGGTTCGCCCGAGCCTTCTGGCCACGGCGAAGAAGATCGGCAAAGATGTCGTCGCCGTCCATAAAGTCGGCATAGCCGGAAGCATCCGCGTAGGGATGCTCAGCCTGGGCGCCGGCGTAATCACGGTAGTAGCTCTGGCGCGGAGGTCGCTCGGCGCCGGAGGCATCGATCTCGCCGGCATCGAAGCGCTTGCGCTTGTCGGTGTCGCCGAGGAGATCGTAGGCGCCGGCGACCTCCTTGAATTTTTCCTCCGCCGCCTTGTCACCCGGATTAAGGTCCGGGTGCAGCTTCTTGGCAAGCTTGCGGTAGGTACTCTGTATCTCGGCCGCCGTCGCAGTGGACGACACACCGAGAACCTCATACGGATTTTTCACGACTGGCTCCGGACATCATTGAACGACACTACCTATATTAGGCCTGTGTTGGATTCCGGCAACGCGGCAACGTAACCATGCTGCCGGATTTCTTAGAGCGCTCTGGCTTGCCGTCGTCATCGGGATTTTTACGAACGCGGCGCCTACCGTGCCACCCTTGGTTCCCGCAGAGGCAGCCGCACTTGGCAATTGCAGTGTATTGTCGTCCGCCGTGGTGCTTCGAACGGCGATTGGGATCTCGGCTGAGCCGTTCTTCGGGCATCCATGATTTCAATATTCGCTGGCGTAGGGTTCAAGCCGAAAAAGCCTGTGGGCCCACCGCTCCTTGCAGCCTTTTCTTCCAGGAGCTTCCGCTACAAACCGTTGCGGATCCCGTAGGCGACCCCGCCCGCCACCCACGGCAAAGGCAAATCACCTGGCAAGATCTCCAGCGAAGAACCCAACTCTCAGGTCGTGCAAACGCGCAGGATCCGCCTCTCGGAACTTGCTACCAAGCCACGATCTTGTTGTTGAAATCGACAAAATGTACCCCGCCCGTGCCTGCGCGAGCGACCAGGGTCTCGACGATACCAGCCGAACTGGTTTCGATGTCCAAAGGCGCAGCGTCGCCACCCATATCGGTGCGCACCCAGCCGGGCGAAACGGCAAGATAGGTCCGGCCATCGGCGTGGCGGGCGGCAAAGCTCTTCATCAACTGATTGAGGGCCGCCTTGCTGGCGCGGTAGATCTCCCAGGCGCCACCGGCATTGCCGCTGACGCTGCCCATGCTGGACGACATGGCGGCCACCACGCCTGCCGGTTTCACCTGATCGTGCAGTGCGGCGATGACGCGCAGCGGCGCGAGTGCATTGGTGAGCATCACGTCGACGAAGTCCTCGACGGGCGCATCCTCGACGGCTGCAGCCGGATCCCGGGCAATACCGGCATTCATGAAAAGCGCGTCCAGCACTCGCCCGTCGAGTTCGCGTCGCACCCGCGCGATATCGTCGGCGACCATGATATCGAGCATCAGGATCGACAACCGATCCCCGGCCGCCAACGCATCGAGCGCCAAGCGACCGCGAGCGTCGCGCACGGTCGCAACGACGTCCCAGCCCTTGGCAAGAAAGGCTTTCGCCAAGCCCAACCCAAGGCCGCGCGAGGCTCCGACGATCAATGCGACCTTGCGATCCGCTACTTCCGACATCTGGCTATGCCCTCTTCAGCCCGCCAAAGCAGGCATATTTCAGCTCCACATATTCCTCGATACCATATTTGGAGCCTTCGCGACCAAAACCGCTTTCCTTGATACCGCCGAAGGGAGCGAGTTCGGTGGAGATCAGGCCTTCGTTGATGCCGACCATGCCGAATTGCAGCTCTTCGAGCACATGCCAGATGCGGTTGACGTCGCGCGCGTAGAAATACGCCATCAGGCCGTAGCGCGTGTCGTTGGCGAGGCGGATGACTTCGGCTTCGTCCTTGAAGCGGAAGACCGGGGCGACCGGGCCGAAAGCTTCTTCCTGCGCGAGCCGCATCGAGGCCTGCATGCCGCTCAGCACCGTCGGCTCGAACCAGGTGCCGCCGAGTGCATGCGGCTTGCCGCCGGTTTCGACATGGGCGCCATGGCCAACGGCGTCACCGATCAGTTCCGCCACCTTCGTGACGGCCTTGGTATTGATCAGCGGGCCCTGCACCACCTCCGGCGCAGCACCGTCTCCGACCTTCAGCTTCGCGACTTCTTCCGTCAGCTTCGCCACGAAGGCATCATGGATACCGTCCTGCACATAGATGCGGTTGGTGCAGACGCAAGTCTGGCCGGAATTGCGGAACTTTGACGCGATGGCGCCGGCAACGGCGAGGTCAAGGTCGGCGTCGTCGAAGACGATGAAGGGCGCATTGCCGCCGAGCTCCAGCGACAGCTTTTTCAGCGTGTCAGAGCACTGCCGCATCAACAACTTGCCGACGGCGGTTGAACCGGTGAAGGAGAGTTTTCGGATGACCGGATGCTCGCAGAGCAGGCGGCCGATGCCGGCGGCGTCCTTCGACGGCACGATGTTGAGCACGCCGGCGGGAATGCCGGCCTGCCGGGCAAGCTCGACTATCGCGAGCGCTGTCAGCGGCGTTTCCTCGGAGGGTTTGACGACCATGGTGCAGCCGGCGGCAAGCGCTGCCGCCGCCTTGCGGGTGATCATCGCCAGCGGAAAATTCCAGGGCGTAATGGCGGCGCAGACACCGATCGGCTGTTTCAGCACGACAAAACGCCGGTCGCGCCCGGCCGACGGGATGACGTCGCCATAGACGCGTTTCGCCTCTTCGGAAAACCAGTCGACGAAGGAGGCGCCGAAAGCCACCTCGCCCCGCGCCTCATAGAGCGGCTTGCCCTGCTCGGCGGTGATCAGCCGGGCAAGGTCTTCCGTATGGACGGTGATCAGGTCGAACCAGGCGCGCAGCAGCTTGGCCCGTTCTTTGGCCGGGCGCTCACGCCAGTCCACCTGCGCGCGTTCGGCGGCAAGGATCGCGCGCTCGACGTCGGCAGCAGCGAGATCGGCGACGCGGGCGAGAACCTCCCCCGTCGCCGGATTGCGCACTTCGAAGGTCGCGCCCCCATCCGCACCCACCCACTCACCATCGATGAAGGCGCGGTCATGCAGCAGCGCGAGCGTCATTGCCCGGCCTCCACCTTTTCCAGCGCCGCCCGCAGGCTGTCCTTCAGGATGGCGATGCCTTCGTCGAGATGGTCGAAGGGGATCGTCAGCGGTGTCAGCACGCGCACGACATTGCCGTGTACCCCACAGGAAAGCAGCAGCAGGCCCTTTTCGGCGGCGGTATGCGTGATGGCCTTCACCAGCTCCGGCCAGGGCTGGCGCGTCTCGCGATCGCGCACGAACTCGATCGCCACCATGGCGCCAAGGGCGCGCACCTCGCCGATGCAGGCAAACTCGTTGCCCTCCTGCCAGTCTTCGAAGACCGCCTTCAGCCGGCTGCCGACCTCGTTGGCGCGGTCGATTAGTTTCTCCTCCTCGATGATCTCCATCACGGCGAGCGAGGCCGCGCAGGAGAGCGGATTGCCGGCGAAGGTGGAGCCGACACCGCCCATCGGGATCTTGTCCATGATGTCGGCGCGGCCGGTGACGGCGGCGATCGGAAACCCGCCGCCGAGCCCCTTCGCCATGGTGACGATATCGGCGGCAACGCCGGCATGTTCCATCGCGAACATTTTGCCGGTGCGGGCAAAACCCGTCTGGATTTCATCGGCGATCAGCAGGATGCCGTGTTTGTCGCAGATTTCGCGCAGCGTGCGCAGGAAGGTGACGGGCGCCGGATAGAAACCGCCCTCGCCCTGCACCGGCTCAACGAAAATGCCGGCAACGCGGGTCGGATCGACCTCGGAGCGGAAGAAGCGATCAAGGGCCGTCAGCGATTCCTGCTCGGAAATGCCGTGATAGGGAATCGGGAACGGCAGGTGGAAGACGTCAGGCACCAGCGGACCGAAGCCGGCCTTGTAGGGCGTGGTCTTGCCGGTCAGCGTCATCGCCATCAGCGTGCGGCCGTGGAAGGCGCCGGAAAAGGCCACGAAGGCCGAGCGGCCGGTCGCGGCGCGGGCGATCTTGGCAGCGTTCTCGATGGCTTCAGCGCCGGTGGAGACGAGAAACGTCTTCTTCGGGAAATCGCCCGGCACCAGGTCGTTCAGCTTCTCGCAGACCGCGACATAATCGATATAGGGCGTGGTCTGGAACGAGGTGTGCGTGACCTTGTCGAGCTGGTTGCGCACACGCTCGACCACCTTCGGATGGCGGTGGCCGGTGTTGTTGACGGCGATGCCGGCGGCAAAGTCTATGTAGCGCTTGCCCTCGACGTCCCACAGTTCGGCGTTCTCCGCCTTCTCGATATAGACGTCGAGATGTTTCGACAGGCCAGCCGGAATAGCGGCAGCGCGCCGCGCCGTGAAGGCAGCGTTCGTGGACATGGATGTCTCCTTGGACAGTTTGTTATGGCGCGGCGCTATCGCGGCGCTTCAAGTTGGCCGGCCCCATTCTCTCGGACGGGGCCGGCGCATCAATTCCTAGACGGCCGCCTTGGCGCGGCGGGCGTCCCGGGCAAGCTTCCAGTCGACGCATTCCTCGGAGCAATAAATGCTCCCGTCATGCACCTTCTTGCGGGCGGAATCCTCGGCCGAGGCCTCGTAGATCAGCACGCCGCAATTGGCGCATTTCGTGTAGCTTTCGATGTAAAGTCCGTTCAGCGAAAACTTCATGGTCTCAGGCCTCCTGGTAACCGTAGTGTTTCTGGGCGGCCGCCTTGGAGACGTAGCCCTCGCGGACATCCTCTGCGACCGCTGCTAGATCGCGCTTTGCCGGTTCGCCGTAGCCGCCGCCGCCGGGGGTGACGAGCCGCACGCGGTCGCCGCGGCGGATCGAGACGTTGGAATAGCGGCTGGTCGAGGCCTTGCCGTAGGCCTCGCGCATCGTCTGCCAGTCCTCGCGACCGTTCTTCATGACCAGCGTCGCGCCGACGCCGCCTTCCGTGCCGCCGTTCAGGCCCCAGGGGGCGAGCAGGTGGCGGTCGGTCATCTGCGAGCAGATGATCTCGTCGTTGAGGCACAGCATCTGCTTGGAATAACCGACGCCGCCGCGGTATTCGCCGGCACCGCCGGCATCGACGTTGAAGGCGAGGCTTTCGATGCGCCAGGGGAAGCGCGTCTCGTAGACTTCGACCGGCGTGATGCGGCAATTGCCGTTGATCGAGTCGACGCCGTCATTGCCATCCGCAAAGGCACGCCCGCCCCATCCGACCGCTTCGAGATCGTAGCAGGCGAAATACTCGCCCGTATCGGCATCGACGCCGCCGAAGACGAAGTTGCAGTGCGTCGCCCCTTCCGCCGCCATCACCCGGTTGGGCACGGCCGGCGCCATGGCGCCGAGGATCGTGCCGACGATGCGCGGATGCGTTTCGGTGTTGCCACCGACTTCCGGTGCCGGGAAATCGACATTGACGATGGTGCCGGGCGGCGCCATCACGCGGATCGGCCGGAAGCAGCCGGAGTTGCGCGGGATGGTCGGGTCGGTCATGTGCAGCACGGCGTTGTAGGCAGCCGAGGTGGCGACGCCGAGCGTGGCGTTGATCGGGCCGGAGGCCTGCGGCGAGGAGCCGTGATAGTCGACGATGATCTCGCCGCCGCGCTTGTGCACTTCCACGGCGACCGTGTAGGTGCGGTCGGCATCGATGCCGTCGCTCTCGATCGTATCCGAGAAGGCGTAGATGCCGTCGGGGATCGCCTCCAGCTCTGCGCGCATGCGGCGTTCCGAATAGAGCAGCAGATCGTTGACGGTCTCCTTGATCTTCTCCTTGCCGTACTTCTTGTAGATTTGCGTCATCTGCTTTTCGCCAAGATCGACGGCGGCGATGAGGGCGCGCAGATCCCCGTAGTTGACGCGCGGCGTGCGCACGTTGGCGAGCAGCAGCTTCCAGACCTCGATATTGTCCTTGCCGCGCTTCTTGATCTTTACCGGGGGAATGCGAAGTCCTTCCTGGAAGATTTCCGTCGCCTCGCCGCAAAAGCCGCCGGGCGCCATGCCACCGACCTCGGCGATATGGCCGATCGCCACTGCAAAGCCCATGATCTCGCCATCGACGAAGATCGGCTTGAAGAAGGTGTGCTCCGGCGTGTGCAGGCCGCCGCGATAGGGGTCGTTGTGCAGGATGACGTCGCCCTCCTCGATCTCGCCGATCGGGATTTCCTTGAGGCACGACTTGACGAGCAGCGGCATGCCGCCGATCTGCGCCGGGCAATAGTCGGCGACGGCGATCATGTCGCCGTTCATGTCCGCAAGGCCGCAGGTGAAATCGAGCGCCTCGTTGAAGATCGTCGAATAGGACGTCTTCATCAGCACGATCCCCATCTCCTTGCAGAGCGAGACCATGCTGGATTCCAGGATGTTCATCGTAACGAAGTCCATAACGGTACTCCTCAGGCCGAAATGATCAGATTGCCGAGCCGGTCAACGCGGAGCGTCTGTTTCGGCTGCAGGATGGTGACGGAGGCGTTTTCCTCGACAATGGCGGGACCGGTGACAGTCTGGCCCTGCTTGAAGGTGCCGCGGTCGTAGGTCTTCACCTCGTGCCAGCCGTCCTCGAAGCGCACCTTGCGGCTGCCGGAAGAGGCAGGCGAGCCCTCGCCCTTTTCGAGCTCCCGCATCTGCGGCTTTTCGGAAACGGCAACGGCCACGACCTTGAGATTGACCGTCTCGATGGTTTCACCGGGGATGGAGAAGCCGAAGCGGTTCTGGTGCTCCTCGTGGAAGCGTTCCCAAAGGCTTGCAATGGTTTCTTCGGTGAACTGGTTGGCCGGAAAACTCAGTTCCAGCTCGTGGTTCTGGCCGAAATAGCGGGCCTCGATGGAACGGTAGATCTCCACCTTCTGCTGGTAGCCCTGGGAAACCAGCTCGGCGATCGCGCCATCCACCAGCTCCGTCATTGCCGCCGTGGCGCGGGCACCGTCGAAATATTTCGAGATCTGCTGCACGGTGCGATGCCGGTCGACGCGGGCATCGGTCATGATGAAACCGAAGGCCGAGAACTGGCCGGGATAGTTCGGCACGATGCCCTGCGGAATGCCGGAAATATCCATCAGGTCGCAGATATGCACCGGACCCGCGCCGCCCGAGGCGACGAGCGAGAAGTCGCGCGGATCGAGACCGCGCTGGAGGAGGACGGCACGCAGCGCGCCCAGCATGTTGTTGTTGGCGATCTGCACCATGGCGAAGGCCGCCGCATCGACCTCGAGGCCGAGCTGGTCGGCGATCTTCTTGACCGCGCGATGTGCCGCCTCGGCATCGAGCTTCATCTTGCCGCCGAGGAAGTAGTCCGGGTTGATGCGGCCGAGCACGACGTTCGCATCGGTCACGGTGGCATTCTCGCCGCCGCGGCCGTAGCAGGCGGGTCCCGGTGCGGCGCCGGCCGATTGCGGGCCCATGCGCAGCATGCCGCCCTTGTCGATCCAGGCAATCGAGCCGCCGCCGGCGCCGATCGTGTGGATGTCGATCATCGGGATCTGGATCGGCAGGCCCCATTCGATCTCGAAATTGGTCGTCACATGCTCCATGCCGTCGACGACGGTCGAGCAATCGGTCGAAGTGCCGCCCATGTCGAAGGTGACGAGGTTCTTGATGCCTGTCAGTTCGGAGAGAACGCGGGTGGCGACGACCGCGCCGGTCGGGCCGGACAGCGTCATCTGCACCGGCGCTTCGGCGGCACCCTTCAGAGTGGACTCACCGCCGTTCGACTTGATCACGCCGATCCTGTCGCCGATGCCGATGGCGTCGAGGCGTTTCTGCATGCGGTGGAAATTGTCGGAGACGATGGGCTTCAGGTAGGCGTCGGCGATGGTGGTGGAGGCGCGGTCGTACTCCTTCCACTTCGGCAGCACGTCATAGGAGATCGAGATCGGCATGCCCGGCAGGTCTTCGGCAAGGATATCGCGGATGCGCTGCTCGTGGCTCGGGTCGATATAGGAGAACAGCGTGCAGATGGCGATGGCTTCGATCGTGCCGTCCGCCTTGATCGTCGCGGCGAGTTCGCGGACAGCGGCTTCATCGAGCGGCGTGACCAGCTCGCCCTTGGCGCTGAAACGCCCGCCGATCTCGTAGGTGTCGGCGCGCTTCATCAGCGGCTTGGTCTTGATCCAGGTAATGTCGTAGTGGCTGCGGCGGTCGCCGCGCTGGATGAAGGGAACATCGCGAAAACCTGTCGTGGTGACATAGGCGACCTTGGCGCCGCGGCGCGTCAGGAGTGCGTTGGTGGCGATCGTCGTGCCGAGGCGGATCTTGTCGACACTGGCGACGTCTTCCACCTGCCCGAGGCCCTGGAGCACGCCTTCGATCGGTTCGGAGGGCGTCGTCAGGTTCTTCCAGTTTTCGATTGTGCCCGTCGCCGCATCGTAGGAGACGAAGTCGGTGAACGTCCCCCCGATGTCGATGCCGATGATTTTGTTGTCAGGCATTGTTCCCTCTTTTCTCATGGATGGATCAGGACGAGCGGGGTTTTTCCCGCTCGTAAGCTTCAAGCAGATGGCGCCAGGAATCGCGGATGTGATCGCGGATGGCGTCCATCGCCTTTTCGGGATTGCGGCTGCGCAGCGCCTCGACGACCGGCCAGTGATCGACCGCCGCCGCCATCTGGCTCTCGAACTGGCGCTCGGCGATGGTGATCAGCATCTGCACTTCGGCCTGGATGTTGGTAAAGGCGTGCAGCGTCTGGCGGTTCTTCGAGAGCTTGCAGATCTCGAGATGGAAGGCGAGGTCGTTTTCGACGAGGGCGATTTCGTCATTCGTGTTGGCCGCCGCAATCATGGCGTCGACGAAGCCGGCGATGCGGTTGATGTCGGCATCCGTCATCTGCGGCAGCGCCTGCTCCACGGCAAAACGCTCGACCACGACGCGGAAGGAAAAGATCTCGTCGATATCGTTGCGCAGGAAGGTGCGCACGAAGGTACCCTTGCGGGGGACCGCGACGAGCAGGCCGCGCTCTTCCAGCCGGCGGATCGCCTCGCGGATGGGATTGCGGCTGATACCGAGCTGGCGGGCCAGCTCCGCCTCGTTGATGCGTTGGCCGGGCTGAAGACGACCGAAGATCAGTTCGCGCACGAGAAAGGTCGAAACCTGGTCGGAGAGCATGCGGTTGTCGATGATGCCGACCGGTTCGTCCGTATTGAAGAGGAGGTTGTTAGCCATTGATGAGCCCTTTCTCGCGTTTTTCCTGCCCCGGCAGGGTCATTTCTCGCCCTGCCATGATTCCGTCTTTGCGGAAGACCAGTATCAACAGCATAAAGGCCGCGATGATAAGCTCCTGCGTGCCCGCCGGCAGCGACCACTGCTCGCCGCCGATCGAAATCCCGCCTTCAAGCCGACGAAAGATATCGACCATCGCCGTGATGACGACGACGCCGACCACTGCGCCGGCCAGGCTACCCATGCCGCCGACGATGAGCATGGCGAGCGCCAGGAAGGTGAAGCTCAGGAAGAAACTGTTGATCGAGACAGTTCCGAGATAGTGGGCCTGCAACACCCCGCCGAGGCCGACGAGGAAGCCGGACAGCGTGAAGGCGATCAGCCGCGACCAGTAGAGCGATATGCCGGCGGCGGCGGCCGCGACCTCATCTTCGCGCGTCGCCCGGATGGCGAGGCCAAAGGCGGAGACCTGGTAGAGGTAGGCGATGACGATGGCGACGACGGCGCAGCCGAGCGCCAGCCAGGCCGTGACATAGGTCGGCAGGCCGACGATCGAAGCAGACCCCATCGTGACGCTGTCCCAGTTGGAATAGACGACGTTCAGGATGAACAGCACGGCGAGCGTGGAGATCGAGGCGGCGAGGCCGGTGAGCCGCATGATGACGAGGCCGGTGAGGAAGGCGGCACCGCCGGCAAGCAGCACCGAGACCACGGCGGACGGCAGGAGCGGAATGCTCTGGTCGCGCAGGAACGGCGGCAGACCGGACATGGTGATGGGCTTCAGCATCTCGCAGCACGTCTGCCACGCCGAGGCATAGGCGGCGATCGCCATGAAGGTGGCGTGGCCGAAGGAGATGATGCCGGAATTGCCGACGAAGACGTAGAGCCCGACGACGATGACAATGCTGATCAGCATTTCGATGACGGTGCGCTGGATGGAGAGGCCCCCGAACTGGCCTGTCACCACCACGATGATCGCAAGCGGTAAGACGAGGGCAAGCACCGGAAACCAGAAGCGGCCGATCGTTGCGAAGGACATGGTATCGCTCTTCATTACACGCGCTCCTTCGCGGCGCTGGTGACGATCAGGCCCTGCGGGCGCACGAGGAGGATCAGGATGACCATCATGAACACGCCTGCATCACGGAAGGGGCGCAGATCGGCCGGGAGATAGGTTTGCAGGAGCACGCTGGCGACGCCGACAAGGAACCCGCCGAGTGCCGCGCCCGGCAAGGAGCCCATGCCGCCGATGACGGTGGCGAAGAAGGCGTAGACGACGGGCATCAGGCCCATGCGCAAGTCGAGCGTGCCCGTCTGGATCGTCAGGAGCAGCGAGACGGCGCCGCCGAGCAGGCCGGAAATGGCGAAGGCAAGTGCGATCACCCGGTTTGCCGGCATGCCGAGCAGGCGGGCCATCTGGAAATTTTCCGCCGCCGCCCGCATCTGGATGCCGAGCGGCGTCTTCTTGAGGAAGAGCACGAGCGCGACGAGCAGGCCGGCGGTGACGACCATGGTGAGGAGCTGGATGCCAGGAACGCGCACGCCGCCAATCTCCACCGCATTGGCCAAGCCCTGCCCGATGCCGACCGATTTCGGCCGGCCGGTGTGGATGAGCATGACGAGGTTCTGCAGGAAATAGCTGACGGCGAAGGAGGAGATCAGCAGCGTCGACGGATTGGAATTGCGCAACGGCCGGAAGGCGACGCGCTCGGTGAGGAGCGCCAGCACGACGACCACGAACAGCACACCTCCGATCATCAGCGCTGCGGGCAGCGCACCAAGCAGCAGCGGCGGTGTGACGCTCGCCGTCGGCACGACCAGCGCATAGGCGCCGATGGTGATGTAGTCGGCCTGGGCGAAATTGACGAGCCGCATGACGCCGAAGACGAGGCCGATCGCCAGGGCGACGAGGGCATAGAGGCTGCCCAGCGCGATGGCATCGACGAGAACCTGAACGATATTGGCCATGGCGTCCTGTTCCTAGATCGCAAGCGTGCTGTCTGTCGCCTTCTCGCCCAGATAGGCGCGGCGGACGGCGGGGTTTTTCTGGATGTCCTGGGGCGAGCCCTCGGCGAGGCTCTGGCCGCCGTCGAGCACATGGATGCGCTGGCACACGCCCATGATCACCTTCATATTGTGTTCGATCAGCAGCACGCCGCAGCCGAAGCGCGCCGGCAGCTCGGCAATCACCTCCATCAGCGCCTCGCATTCCGCGTCGTTCATGCCGGAGGCCGGCTCGTCGAGCAGCGCGAAGGACGGCTGCAAGGCGAGCGCCCGGGCGATGCTGACACGGCGCTCATCGCCATAGGAAAGGCTGTCGCAGCGGTGCTCGGCCTTTTTCGCAAGGCCCATCCAGTCGAGGATTTCGCGCGCCCGCTCTAGGGCCGCCTTGCGTGAAAGCCCGCTGCCGATCGCGGCGACCGAAAGGTTCTGCTCCACCGTCATCGCCCGAAAGAGACGCGCCGCCTGGAAACTGCGGCCGACGCCGGCCTGGGCGATCTTGCGGGCGGTGAGCTTGGAAACGTCGATGCCGTCGAGGCTGATGCTGCCGCTGGTCGGGCGCTGGAAGCCGCTCAGGACATTGACCATGGTCGTCTTGCCGGCGCCGTTCGGGCCGATCAGGCCGAGCACTTCGCCGCGCCGGATCTCCAGGTCGACCCCGCTCAAGGCCCGGATGCCGCCAAAGGCGACGGCAACGCCGCGGGCTTCCAGCCGTTCTTTCGATGGACGTGACATATCGGGCGAGACCTATTCGTAAGCTCGGCTATGAATTTGCTTGGAGATTTTGGTGCCGTCGGCTGCACCGCCATGCAGCCGACGGATCGCTGCCGGTTACTGACCGACGCGGAACAGGAGCTTCATGTCCGGCTTGAACGAGTTCCGGTAGACTTCCACGGCGCGGAAGGAGTCATTCTCGACCTTCATGATCAGCCAGGGACGGTCGACCTGGATATGAAGCTGATCGGTGAAGGATGTCGGGCCGGCGGTGAACGGCTGGTCCTTGAAGGTGTTCATGACGCCGACGACAGCTTCGGAATCCGTCGTCTTCGCCTCACCCACCGCAAAGGCCCACTGCTCGATCAGGCTGTAGCCGAGCACCGAATAGGAGGAGACCGGCGGCTCGCCGTAACGCGCCTTGTGGCTTTCGAGGAACGTGTTCATTTCCGGCCGCGGGTCGTCGCCGTAGAGCGACATGAAGGCGGGCAGGTAGAAGTCCTTGAGGCCCGGCACGGCGTTCAGCCAGTAGTTGTCGACCATCGCCGTGTTGGCGAGGATCGGCAGATCGATGCCGGCAGCGCGAAGCTGGCGCACGGCCGAAGCCCCGCCCGGCGTGAACGAGCAGACGAAGACCGCATCTGGCTGCGTTGCCAGGCCCTTGAGACGGGTGATCTGCGAGGCAATCGACGGGTCGTCGTTCTTGAACGTGTCGTTGCCGAGGATCGTTTCCTCGCCGCCGCCGGCCGCCCAGGCCGCGCGGAAACCGGCACAGGCCGACTTGTTGTATTCGATCGTCAGGTCTTCCAGCACATAGACCGACTTCAGGTTCATCTTCTTCTGGCCGTATTCGGCAATGGCGATGCCTTCCGACTGCGCCGCGCTGTTGGCGGTGAAGGCGAGCGGGCCAACGCCCTGCACGCCCATCTTCGGATCGGCCGCGCACAGGCTAAAGGCGATCTTGCCCGCCTGTTTGGCCGCGAGCGCCGCCGGTGCGCCGAAATCGTAGTCGCAGGAGACGACCAGCATATCGATGCCGCCATCGACGAGCTGTGCGCCGACGGTTGCGGCGCGGGCCTGCTCCGTCTTGGTGTCCATGACGGAATATTCGATCTGGCGACCCAGCAGGCCGCCGGCCTTGTTGATTTCCTCGATCTTCATGACGGCGGCCTTGAAAGGCGCGCTGTCGTAGTTCGAAAGCCAGCCGGATTCCGCGATGGCAAAGCCGATCTTGATCGGTTCTTCGGCCTGAACGCTGGTCACCGGCAACAGGAGGGCGATTGCGGCCGAGGCGGCCACAGCAACAGATTTCATCGTCGTTCCCCTTCAGCCGTGGCGTTGCCCGGCCTGATTTTTTGCACATAGTCCTCTGTGGACAGAAGACAGAATGCGGGTTAGATTTTTTTTGTCAACGGCAAAAAACGGTGTGGTCCTGCGATTTCCATCCGAGATCACAACCGCGCCAAAGGGGAACGACATGCTTGAAATCCGCGGCCTCACCGCCGGCTACGGCCGGCTTGCTGCCTTGAAATCCGTCGATCTTGAGGTTCGAAAGGACGAGATCGTCTTCGTCGTCGGCCCCAACGGGGCCGGCAAGTCCACGCTTCTGAAAACGATTTCCGGACTCATGTCGCCGACCGGCGGCACGCTTACCTTCAGGGGCGAAAGCGTATCCGGCCAACCGCCGGAAAAACTGTGCCGCAAGGGGCTCGCACTCGTGCCAGAGGGTCGGAGCATTTTCCGCACTTTGACGGTGCAGGAGAACCTCTTGCTCGGTGGTATGATCCGCAAGGACAAGGCAGAAGCGGCGGTCGACCTGGAACGTGTGCTCACCATTTTCCCGATTCTGAGGAACCGCTATCGCGGCATTGCCGGCCATCTGTCTGGCGGTGAACAGCAGCAGCTCGCCATTGCACGCGCCATTCTGCAACGGCCCTCACTGATGATGATCGACGAGCCATCGCTTGGCCTCGCCCCCCTCGTCATCGATCAGGTCTACGACAGCCTGCGCCAGCTCAATGCCGACGGCTTGACGCTTCTCGTCGTCGAACAATCCACCGCCCGCATTCTCGACCTTGCTTCGCGCATCTATGTGCTGCGCAATGGGCATGTGGCGCTGGAGGGGACGGCAAGCGATCTTGCAGACGGCCACGCGTTGGAAGAAGCTTACTTCGGCTACAGCAATCACGAAGCAGCACGCGGATAGGCAGGCGGACGCTTCGTTTACACCCAATTCCAGGCAGGAAATTGCGACGCGCTTTCGCGAAAAACTGCCTCAAGGACACGACATATGATCTTCGACTACTGCATTGTCGGCGGCGGCATCGTTGGATTGGCAACGGCAATGCGCCTTATCGAAAACAAGCCGGGCAGCAGCCTCATCCTCATCGAAAAGGAGGACGCGCTCGGCAAGCATCAGACCGGCCACAACAGCGGCGTCATCCACGCCGGCATCTACTATCCGCCCGGCAGTCTCAAGGCGGAACTTTGCCGCAAGGGCGCTGAAGCCACCAAGGCCTTCTGCAGCGAAAACGGCATCCGGTTTGAGGTCTGCGGAAAGCTGCTCGTCGCCACCTCCGATCTTGAGATACAGCGCATGGACGCTCTTTATGAGCGATCAAAGCAGAACACGATCGAGGTGCATCGCGTCAGCGAAGGCGAATTGCGGGAGCGCGAACCGCATATTCGCGGTCGCGGGGCGCTCTTCGTCCCTTCGACCGGGATCGTCAGCTATGCCGAGGTCTGCCAGGCGATGGGACGGCGCATCAAGGCACTCGGCGGCAATATCCGCCTTTCGACACGCATCACGGGCATCCGCGAGACGATCGATGTCGTTGATATCACCTCCGACGGGCAGACATGGCAGGCGAAGAAACTGGTCGCCTGCGCCGGCCTGCAATCAGATCGGCTTGCGGTGCTTGCCGGCCTTCCGATCGAGCACCGCATCGTGCCGTTTCGGGGGGAATACTTTCGCCTGCCTGCCGACAAGAACGACATCGTCCGCCACCTCATTTACCCCGTCCCGGATCCCGATTTGCCCTTCCTCGGCGTGCATCTCACACGCATGATCGACGGCAGCGTGACGGTCGGGCCCAATGCCGTCATCGGTTTCGCGCGCGAGGGCTATCCGCGCCTTTCCATCAACCTTGCCGACATGGCCGACTACGCCTTGTTCCCCGGCTTCTGGAAAACCGTGTTCGCCAACCGGAAATCGGCCGTGACGGAACTGCGCAACTCGCTCTGGAAACCGGGCTATCTGGCGGAGTGCAGAAAATACTGCCCGAGCCTGACGCTTTCGGACCTTCTGCCCTACGAAGCCGGCATACGTGCCCAGGCCGTGCGCAAGGACGGCACGCTCATTCACGACTTCCTCTTCGCGGAAACGGACCGCATGCTGCACGTCTGCAATGCTCCCTCACCCGCAGCCACCTCGGCCATCCCGATTGCGGAGATGATCGTGGGCCGGCTTGGAAACTAGGCAAGGCCTGGTCGATGCGGCCTTGAAAAGGCCGGAACGGCAGGCTGCCGAACGGGAACGAGCAAAGGAGTGCCCTCGCTCCGACAACGGGACGGGGGCACATTGAACATGTCGCATTTTCCGGGCGGCCATGGGAATCACTCGCAAATTGCGGACCGGAAGCGGACTTCGGGGGAATGCCCGTCAGTTGCACCATTTTTGAACGGCAAGGGCGATCGCCTTGGTGCAGTCGACAAGGTCGCGCACGGAGACACGTTCATTCGGCTGGTGCGCCTGCGCCGGGTCGCCAGGACCGAAATTTACCGTCGGCGTGTTGCCGAGCCCTGTCGGAAGACCGATGTCGCTGTGGGCGCCGAAACCTGACAGAACCGGTGACAGATCGGCAGTCGCGACCGCCTCCTGGAAGATCGAGACGAATGGGCTGTCGGCCGGGATTTCCGCACAATCGGCATCGAGGATCCACTCGACACGGGCGGGATGCTCCCGCAGATAGGGGTCGGCCTGGCAGACATGGCGGACGTGCTCCTCGATCTCGCGCTTCACGTGACCGCCGAGACCGAATTCGTCCTTCTCGCTCGGCAGGTATTGCGCGTCGATGATGATCTCGGCACGGCCGGCCATCGAGGACGGGTGTTCGCCAGCACTCATCTGCGTGACGATGATCTGGTTCGGCAGGTCCATCAGCGGGTGGTTCTTCTTCGGGTCGAACATCCAACGACGGTTCAGGATATCGATACCGTCGAGCATTTGGCGGCAGAGTTGCACGGCATCGACCGGTCCGCTCGTATACCAGGCATTCGGCGTCAGCTCGGCATGGCCACCGATCCCATCGATGATGATCCTGCCCCAGAGAATACCATGGCAAAGCGGCGCGATGCGGTTTGCCGTCGGCTCGGTCATGATGCCGGCATCAGCCTTGAAACCACGATCGACCATCGCAAGTGAGCCCATGCCGCCGATCTCCTCGTCCACCACCGTGGTGAAGACGACATCGCCTTTCAGCTCAAGTCCCATTTCCTTGAGAATTTCGACCGCCATCAGCATGCAGGCGACGCCGCCCTTCATGTCGACGGTGCCGCGGCCGTGCAGGAAGCCATCCTTCAAGACGGGCGTGAACGGATCGGTTGTCCAATGCTCGGCCGCACCCGGCGGCACAACGTCGATATGCCCGGTCAGCATGATCGAGCGACCACCACCGGTTCCCTTCAGAACGCCGCCGAGATTCGGACGCCCCTCGAAGGTACGGCCCTTGTTGGCGCCGGGGCGCCCCTGGTACTTGGCATAGAGCGCCGGGCCGTCCGGGTCCCAGAGGTCGGTCGCAAAGCCGAGTGCCTCCAGCCGCTTCTGCAGATAGAGCTGGCAGTCGCGCTCACCAGGTCCCGCCTCCTTTGGGTTCGACTTCACGATCGACGCGAAGGAGACGAGATCGCTCAGTGTCCTGACGATGCGCTCTTCGGCGGCCTCGACGCGATCGGCGATCTGCTGTTCGATGGATGACATGCTTAACTCCAGCGTTTTGAAAGGCGGTCGACCAGCAGCACGGCGATCAGGAGTGCCCCGACGATGCCGACCTGCCAGACGGTGTTGACGTTGAGTTGCAGAAGCCCGGTCTTCAGCGTGACAAGCAGGATCACCGCGGCGATAACCCCGCCGACCCCGCCCACGCCACCGGTGATGGCGACACCGCCCAGCATGACGGCCGTCAGCGATTCAAGCTCCAGGTTCTGCCCAATATTGGGTCGCGCACTTCCGAGCCAGGCGAGAGAAACCAACCCCGCCACCCCCCCGAGGAAGCCGCTCAGGCCGTAGACGAGGAGACGGGCGCGATCGACGGGAATGCCGACGAGGCGCGCCGATCGCTCGTTGAAGCCCATGGCGAACAGCCACCGCCCCCAGGCGCTGTAGAGCAGCAGCACCGCGGCGATTGCGAAGACGGGCAAGACCAGCGTGACGAAGGGCATCGGCAGCGTGAACACCATGCCGCGGCCCCAGGGAAGCAGCCAGGCAGGTACGCCGGCTTGCGCCGCCCCTCCGGTCAGCGCAAGCGCGAGGCCGGAATAGACAAAGAGTGTGCCGAGCGTCGCAATCAGCGGCAGGATCCTCAGGCGGGTGACGAGAAAGCCGTTCACCAGGCCAAGCAGCAGGCCGGTGACGACGCAGGCGACCGGCAGAAACACCGGTGGCAGCCCCGCCTTGACCGCGAGCATGGCGAGCACGACCGACAGTGAGACGATACCGCCGACCGACAAGTCGATACCGGCACCGCCAGCAAGGATGACAAGGCACTGGCCGAGCGAAACGAGCGCCAGGATGGTGGAGAACTGCAGGACCGTCGTTACCGTGGACGCGCTGAACATCGTCGGCTTGAGGGCCGCAAAAAACACGATGACGATGACCCAAAGAACGGTGAGCAGAAGGAGGATACGGCTGGAGGCGGCCGGTTTGAGAAGGCTCTTCATCGCGGCATCCACTTCGTCTTCATCTCGCCGAGGCGCGACACCGGCACCTCAAGCGCAAGCACACCGATCAGCAGCGCGCCGGTCACAACCGGTTGCCAGAGCGAAGGCACGCCGACCAGCAGAAGGCCGTTCTGCAGGACACGCAGCAGGATGACACCGAGCGCCGTGCCAAGAAGACTGCAGCGCCCACCCAGGATGCTCGTACCGCCGAGTACGACGGCCGCGATGGCGTCGAGCGCCAGTGTGCTGCCGATAGCCATTTCGACGTTCCGGTAATTGGCCACGTAGAAACTGGCGGCAAGGCCCGTCAGCACGCCACTGACCACGAAGGTGGCGACCCTGACCTTGTTCACCGGCACGCCCGACAGACGCGCCTTCTCTTCGGCATTGCCGATCGAGAGCAGATGGGGCCCATAGGCGGTGCGCCGCAGTGCCAGCCAGACCGCAAGATAGGCGAGCCCGATGACGAAGACAGAGAGTGGGATGCCGAAAAACGCCCTCGACAGCAGCTCCGTCAGGCCCGCAGGCAGGCCGGACAACCACTGGCCACCGAGAAGCACGAAGACCCCCATGCGGTAAACGCCGAGCAAGCCGAGTGTGCCGACGATGGCCGGCACACGGCCGAGGACGACGACGAGCGCCGTCACCATGCCGAGGCCTGCGCCTGTCACCGGGCCGACCAGCGAGGCCAGCGCCGGCGCCACCGACGCCAGCAGGGCATGGGAGACAGCGATGGCGGCAAGCCCCATGAGGATGCCGATCGACACGTCGATACTTCCCATCGCGAGCAGCAGGGTCATGCCAAGACCAGCCAGCATCAGCTCTGTGCTGTTGCGGACGATGGTCGCTGCATTGCCTGCCGTCGCGAAGTAGGGCGAGGCGACAGAAAAGACGATCGAGGCGAGAATGACGGCACCGAGCAGCGCCCATTCACGTCCGCCGATGGCGAAAAGACGGAGACTTGACGGTCGCATCGCAGAAACGACCCGGCCTTAGAAGTCGAACTTGTCGACGTTGTCAGCGGTAAAGACGGCCGGCGGGCCAAGCAGCAGTACACCGCTGTCGGCATTGTAGGTGACCGGCGAGGCAAAACCCGGCACGGTGTTCTCAGCCTCAAAGGCCTTGCCATCGATCAGCTGCTTGCCGGCCCAGACTGTCAGGTAGCCGAGCTGGGCGGGATCCCAAAGCACAGAGAAGCCGAAGGAACCGCTCTTGATGTAGGCGCGCGCGGTGTTCGGGCTGCAGTAGCCGGTCCCCACGACAGCACCGATCTTGCCGGCCGTTTCGATCGCCTGGGCGACGCCCGGGCAAGTCGAGGAGGCAACCGCGATGATGCCCTTCAGATCGGGATTGGCGGTCATCAGATCACCGGCGATCTGTGCCGCACGCTGGGCCGTGCCGCCGGCATATTGCGGCTCGAGCAGCGTCAACTTCGGATACTTCTCCTTCGCCTGTTTCTGCATGAAGCCGATCCAGGCATTGAGGTTGGAGGCCGTCGCCTCGCCCGAGACGATGCCGATCTTGGCATCGTCGCCCACGCGCTTGACCAGTTCGTCGATGATCGTGGCACCCAGCCCCTCATCTGTGGCCTGTGCGACATAGACCGCGCGACCGCTGTCCGGCGCATCGCTGTCGCTGGTGAAGAGCTTGACGCCCTTTGCATTCGCCGCCTCGACCACTGGTGCGATGGCGGAGGCATCGAGAACGCTGACGGAAACGGCATTGACGCCCTGGTCAATCAGATTCTGCACGATCTGCAGCTGATCGACCGGGTTGGTATCGACGGGACCCGAATAGATGAATTCGACCCCCAGCTCTTCCGCCGCGCGCTTGCCGCCGGCCTCCATGGCATTGAAATACGGAATGCCGATCAGCTGCGGCACGAAGGCGACCTTCGGCTTGTCTTGCGCAAAAGCGGTGGCGCCGATGGCAAGCGTCAATGCGGAAGCGGCGAGAACCTGCTTGAATTTCGGGAACATCTGGAACCTCTCTGGAACGGTTGGACGCGCTTTATCGATTGTTTTGTTCAAGCGCCCGCACGTCGGGATGGGCGCCTGTGATGAGGGAAACGATCTCTTCGGGGGTGGTTTCCTCTTTCCTCCGCTCGGCGACCTTTCGGCCCCGGCGGAAGACGACCATGCGGTCGGCAACCTCGAAGACATCGGCTATGTTGTGGCTGATCAAGACCACGGCGCAGCCGCGACCGGCGAGCCGGCGGGTGAGCTGCAGCACCTTGCGCGTTTCGGCGACGGCAAGCGCCGCGGTCGGCTCATCCATGATGACGAGCCTGGCATTGAGATTGAGCGCCCGGCAGATGGCAACCGCCTGGCGCTGGCCGCCCGAGAGACTGCCGACAGGCGCCTCCGGGTCGGAAATATGAGCGTCGAGCTCGTGGAGCAGGCCGTCCACCCGGTCCCGCATTGCCTTGCGCCGCAGGAACGGAATGCCGAGAACCGAGTGTTTGAGTTCTCGCCCGAGAAAGACGTTCTCGGAGATCGACAGGTTTTCTGACAGGGCGAGCTCCTGAAAGATCGTCGCAATACCAGAGTTCGCAGCGTCTTTCGGCGAGGCGAACTGGACCGACTGGCCTTCGACCAGCAAATCCCCGTCACTTTGCGGATGTGCGCCGGCGAGAATCTTGATGAAGGTTGATTTGCCGGCGCCGTTGTCACCGAGAAGCGCCAGGACCTCGCCGCCGTTGATGTCGAGATCGACATCCTTCAGCGCGGTGAGCGCGCCGAAGCGTTTGGTAATTCCCGTTGCGCGGAGAAATGGAACGGTCATCGAACTATCCCCTGCGATGGATCACTTGGCGCCACTGGCCCAGCGAAGAATGTTCTTCCAGATCGCCGCGTACCCGGGCCAGGCGACAAACTCGTTCGGCACCCAGTGCGGTCCGATGTCCGAGGTCCAGGCGACGGTGCGGCCCCTGCCATAGTTGCCGGTCACGAGAAGCGGGTGACCGCCCTCCTCTTCAGGCAGTCGGGCGAGTACTTCGACGCCGTCGTCGTCCTTGGCGGCCACCTCGTTCGCACCGAGGAGCAGCGGCCATTCACCCTCGATACCGTCGAGGATCGGATGGTTCTTCGGGCCTGTGACGACAGCCTTGAACCCGTCCGGGATTTCCAACCGGTCGTCATAGGGAAGGCAGGTGACAGGCAGTGCCTCCTCTACCGGCGTGCGGCGCCAGCGGGCCTTGCCGTCGATGCCCTGGAACGAGAAGTAGCCACCCGCCATCACCAGGCCACCGCCGGCCGCAGTCCACTCGCGAATGATCTTCAGCCGATTGGGAACCGCCTTGCCGTGCAGCCAGACGGACGGGGGCAGGAGCAGCGAATTGGCGCCGATATCGGACAGCAGGATGACCTGATAGGCGGAAAGCCCTTCCAGCGTGAAAGGGAACTTTTCGACGCAGTCATGCGCCGTCATATAGGTGACGTCGAATTCCTCACCTTGAAGCGCGGCGACCAGCGGTTCGGCACCCAGATGGAAGGTCACGCTGCCGAACTGGTCGAACCCCTTGTAATGGGTCGCCGAGCTGACCCAGCTCTCCCCCACCAGCAAAACCTTCGTCACCATGTCGCTCTCCTTATCTTTGCGTTCCGTATTGTCTTGAAAATCAAACAGCCTTCGCCTCCACGGCGGAAAGCAACGCCTCAAGTTCGCCTGCGCTCGCCGGGTGTCCCTGCGCCCCTTCCGCCGTCGTCGTCAGGCTGGCACCGACAGCGGCGTGGCGCGCTGCGTCCACCAGAGGGCGGCCATGCAGCCAAAGGCTCAGGAATATTCCAGCAAAAGCGTCGCCTGCGCCCGTCGCATCGACCCGGCTGACCGGCAGGGCAGGAACTTCGATCGGCGGACCACCGCTTTTGCGGAAGACGACGGCGCCGAATTCACCAAGCGTCAGCACGACGTCGCCGCGCGGCTTTACCCGTGCGATCGTGCGTCCGGCTTCCTCGATCATCGAGGCGAGCGGCGTGCGGATGGCGAAAACCTCGCGCAGCGTATCGTCGTTGATGAAGGTCAGGTCCACCTGGCTGATCATGCGGGCAAAAGCGTCCGGATTGCGCGATCCCTCCGGCAGGCCCGCCGTATGCAGGCTGACATTCCAGCCCGCATCGTGAAACCGGCTGATCGACGGCATCATCCGCTCGTAATGAAACCCTTCGATATGCAGGCAGGAACGCACCGCACCGGGCGTGATGTCGAGATTGGCGGTGAGGTCGACCTCGCTGAGCTCGAAGGTCTCGTGAATGATCGTCCGGCCGCCATTGGCTTCGATGATCACCATAGCGCGTGGCAAGCGCCCACTGGCCGGCCGACGGATCGGCAACACGTTCACGCCTCGCACCAGAAGCTCAGCCATCGCCCACTCGCTGTCGGCGTCGTCGCCAACAGCGGTGGCGAGATCGATCTGCAATCCATAGGGATCACCGACGGCAGCAGCGGCGACGGCGAGGTTTGCGGCCGGGCCGCCGAGCGCCTTGTCGATATGGCTTGCCGCGACCCGGTCATCGCGGTGCGGCAATACCGGCACCCGGCAGAGATAATCGACGCAGATATGACCGACGACCAGGAGGCGCGGATGCCCCTCGGCCTTCTGCACGGCCCGCGCGGACATCATCGGCAACGAGCGGGCAAACACACTCGGACGGTAGGCAAGCTTCTGAACCGCCTCCTGGATCTTTTCGGCGGTCTCCGCTTTGACGGGAACCGTTCCATTCAGAAAATTGGACACCGTGCCGACAGAAACCCCGGCAGCACGAGCAACATCCGTAATGGTGGGACGCCCTTTTTTCATCACTTCCCCGCCAATTGAAACGCTTCAAAGCGTATGAGCGGTTCAAGCAAGCGTCAAAGCAATTTCATTCCAAGTTTTGGTGCATAAACTCACCATCGCGTAGGAAACTTTATGTTTCCCAGTATTTCATACCCAGAACCGCACGGATTGAATTTATTTCAATCCACTTTTCGTTGCCGACGTATGATGCTCCCAGCAGGCACACAGGTCCAGCAGACCACGCATCCCGTTGAACTGGTCCTGAGTGGCGCGCCAGCGGCTTCGGGTACCCGCATGTTCCACTGGAGAAGACCAATACTCGGCCGGACCAAGGCAGATACCACCTGCCACAACCCAAAATAGGTAACGTAACGTTAACCCTCAGAAATGTACGGTATCGTACGTACGGAATCGTTCATTGAACCTGAGGGGAGGACAATGGCCAAAGACGATGCAGCGAGTGGGGAATTGCAGGAAAGGCTTGATTTCATCGGGCTTGGACCGCGTGAGCGGCAGTTGCTCAAAGCGGTTGCCGACCGCGTCATGAAGGAAACACGGCCAGCACTGGATATCTTCTACGACAAGGTTCGCGCGACGCCGCAGACACTTCGGTTTTTCGCCGGCAACGAGAAGATGGCAGAGGCGGGTAAGCGCCAGGAAGGCCACTGGGCCCTTATCCTGAGCGGCGGTTACACGCCCGAATATCTCGATGCCGTCCGGGCGATCGGCTCGGTCCACGCTCGTATCGGCCTTGCGCCCCAATGGTATATAGGCGGCTACGCACTGGTTCTCGACCATCTCGTCAAGGCGCTTCTCGCCCCGACGGCCCTTCCCAGCAAGCGCAAGCTCTTCTCGCGTCGGCCGGGCGCTGTGACGACCGGCCTTGGCGAAGAAGTCGCCGTCGTGGTGAAGGCGGCCCTCCTCGACATGGAACTGGCCATCTCTGTGTATCTCGACAAGCTGGAGGAGCGCCGGCAGGCGGCCGAGCAGCAGGAAGAGGAAACGCTGGGCCGGGTTGCCGCTGCCTTGCAGCAGCTCGCCCAAGGAGATCTGGGCGTTTCCATCGATGTCGCCGCTTCGGCGCGGTCAGGGCATCTGGTCGAAAACTTCAACGACATGGTGGACGATCTTCGCGCGATCATCCTTTCGGTGCGGGACGCCTCCGGAAACATCAGAAACGGCACAATCGAGATCGCCAGCGCCTCGGAAACGGCAAGCCGTCAGTGCGAGCGGCAGGCAGCCGCGCTGGAGCAGATTGCGACGGCAATTGCCGAACTGGCCACCGGCAGCCAGATGACGACGGACAGCGCCGCAGGAGCCTCGCGCGCCGTCGCCGAAATTCGCGGCCAATCGGAAGCCAGCACCGTGTTGGCCGGCAAGACCGTCGCAGCCATCGGGGAGATCGACGCGTCGTCGCGCAAGGTGTCCCAGATCGTCAAGGTCATCGACGAAATCGCGTTCCAGACCAATCTTCTTGCACTCAATGCCGGCGTTGAAGCGGCGCGTGCCGGTGAAGCCGGAAAGGGCTTTGCCGTCGTCGCGCAGGAGGTACGCGCCCTTGCCCAGCGGTCGGCGGATGCCGCCAGGGAAATAGCCGCGCTGATCAAATCGAGCTCCGATCAGGTCGCCGAGGGCGTGAAACTTGTCGGCGAAACACGGGAATGGCTGACCGGCATCACCAACGCCGTCCAGAAGATGGACGAACTCGTTGGCGGTATCGCCACCTCAACGCAGACACAGGCCAACGGAATCCGCGAGATTTCCACGGCGATCGCACAGATCGACGAGGCAACACAGCAAAATGCGGCGATGATCGAGGAAAACAGTTCTGCCAGTCGCGCCCTCGCGCGCGAGGCAGAAGGGCTCGCAAGCGTTGTCGACCGGTTCCGCACCTCTCGCGAGGCCATCATTCCGCCGCTGGCGATGACGGCATGACAATCCGCGCGACCGTCACCCCCACGCGCCGAAAAGGCGCTTTCCACACAGCCTTACAGCGATGCAAGACGGATGCGCTCGTAGCACTCGCAGGCTCGCTCGTGCAGGACCGCCCGGTTGGTCACCCGCAGCGATCCGCGATGGTAGGAGATCGCGCCGGCATTCATGAGGTCGGTACAGATGGCATTGACCGTCGCCCGACGCAGCGCAAGCAACATGGCGATCGCCTCCTGGGTCACGCTGTAGGTATCGCCCTCGACCCTGTCATGCGCATGCAGCAACCAGCGGGCAACGCGCTGTTCGGCGGTGTGCAGGCTGTTGCAGGCAACGGACTCCATCAGTTGCACAGTGTGCGACTTCGCGTATCGCAGCATGATTTCGCGGACGCACTGGAATTCTTCGAGCGCAACGTCGAGATCGGCAATCGTCACCCAGGAGGCCTGGCCGGGCACCTGCACGACCGAGCGGCCGAGCGAGCTGCCGCCGCCCATGATCAGGCTGAAGCCAAGGAATCCCTCAGGGCCGATCGAGGATTTCTCGACGCTTCTGCCGTTGCTCATCTCTGCGATGATCGACACGACGCCTTCATGGGGGAAGACGACATGCGTGACAGGCGCGCCATCTTCGAAAATGACGTCGCCGGTGTTCATCGGCCTGATGTCTGCATGCGTTCGAAAGAATTCCTGCGCCTGCGGCCGGATGGAGTCGAGGATCCTGTTTCGCAGTGGGCCCATAGAATTGTCTTTTTCTTTCAATGGGTCAGCCCCGAATTTACCTGTCAAAATTCCTTAATAACCCAATAACCTAAATCAATCCCTAATATAACATGGTGCCCGCACCGGCATGACGTGCGGCCTGTTCCCTGCTGGAGCCGTCAATGGAAGATCTGCCATTGCATGAATTGTCAGAATACATGCAGCCATCCGACACATTCGAGCACCAATCCGAGCGCGACGAGATTTTGAAGGGGAGCGGAATCATCGGCATGCTACAGCAAAACGCCAGCGCCCGCACAGATGACAAGGGAAGCGGCCTGACGAAGCTGCTGGGTGCCTATCAGGCGGCGCTTGATCGGCACGCCATCGTCGCCGTCACGGACCGGCGCAGCAGGATCCTCTCCGCCAACAGGCAATTCTGCGCAGTAAGCGGCTACCGGGAAGACGAGCTTATCGGGCAACCGCACCGTCTCGTCAATTCCGGGCACCACCCGAAGGCGTTTTTCGAGGGTATGTGGAGAACGATCGCCTATGGTCAGGTCTGGCACGGAGAGATCTGCAACCGTGCCAAGGATGGCAATCTTTATTGGGTGGATACAACCATCGTGCCACTGGTCGGTTCCGATGGACGGGTAGAGGCCTATATCTCGATCCGCTACGATATCACCAAGCGCAAAGCCGCCGAACAGGCCTTGCACGAGGAGGTCGAACGGCGACGCGGTACCGAGGCGTTGCTTGTCGATGTCATGGAAACGGTGCCAGACGGGATTGCCGCCTTTGATGCGAACGACCGCCTCGTGCTCTTCAATCGCTCCTATGCAAACCTTCACATGCATCCTGCAGAAGCGATCCGGATCGGCGCGAGCTTTGAATCGATCCTGCAGCACGGCCTGGCGAAGGGACAGTACGTTCTGCCGCGCAATACGGGCGAGTCCCATCAGGCCTGGCTTCGCGCGCGGCTGCGCGCGCATCGCAATCCCGGCCGAAGCACGGTACAGGAGCTTGCCGACGGCCGGTGGATACAGATCCGTGAGCGCCGCTCCACCTCAGGCCACATCGTCGGAACACGTACCGACATTACCGAATTGAAGCGGTCGGAATCGGCCATCAAGTTCCTCGCCGAACACGATCCGCTTACCGGGCTCCTGAACAGATCGGTACTCTCCCAGAGGCTCGAAGAGGCGGTCACGGCCTGTCGGCGCAATCAAACCAGCGGCCTGCTCATGGTCATGGACCTCGACGGTTTCAAGCAGATCAACGATTCCATGGGTCACGCAGCCGGCGACGCGTTGCTCAAGACCATTGCACAGCGGTTGACGGAAGCCTTCCGCCGCTCGGACACGGTCGTGCGGCTCGGTGGTGACGAGTTCGCCGTCGTCGTGCCGCAGCTCGGCAGGCGTGACAGTATCGACGCCCTCGCGCAGCGGCTGCTGGCCGCGGTCCAGCGCCCGGCAATGGTCCAGCGCCGTAGCCTTGCCCCGCGGCTCAGTCTCGGCATCGCACGGTTCCCCCAAGACGGCCACGCGCTAGAGGTTTTGCTGCGCAAGGCCGACATGGCCCTCTATCGTGCCAAGGCCGAGGGTCGCGGGACCTATCGCATCTTCACCCGTGCCATGCGCGCCCATGTCGAGCAGCGCCGCCGCCTTACCGCAGCGCTGACCAGCGCGGTGGCGCGCGGCGCGATTGACGTCGTGCTGCAGCCGCAATTTACGCTCTCCGATCACAGGCTCACCGGCTTCGAGGCCCTGGCGCGCTGGACGAACGAAGGGCGCGCGGTCAGCCCTCCCGACTTCATCGCCATCGCCGAGGAAAGCGGTCTGATCGGCGATCTCGGCAATCTGGTCCTGAACAAGGCCCTGGAGGCGATTGGCAGCCTACGGCAAAACGGCATGGAGACAGGTCCGGTCGCCATCAACATCGCCTCCGCACAAATACGGCAGGTCGGCTTTGTGCCTATGCTGCAGGCCGCCGTTCATCGCCATGGCCTGACGCCGGGCGACGTCGAAATCGAGTTGACCGAGAACATCCTGCTCGATGAAGCCGGTGATGAGATCGCCCGGAGGCTGAAGACCCTGCGCACCGCCGGTTTCTCCATTGCCCTTGACGACTTTGGAACCGGCTATGCCTCGCTCTCCCACCTCGGCCGCTTTCCCATCGACCGCATCAAGATCGACCGCGGCTTTGTGTCCCGCATGAGCAGCGCGCAGGACACCTGTACGATCGTTCGCGCAATCATCGGTCTTGCCCACGCGCTTGGCATGACGGTGGTCGCCGAAGGTATCGAAACGCAGGCGCAGCTGGAACAGTTGCTGGCCTATGGCTGCGATTTTGGCCAGGGCTACCTGTTTTCTCCGCCTCTTGCGCCAGAGCAGCTGATGGCCCGCCTCGGCGACGGGCTGGATTTCAAACTGGCGCGCGGCCTCTGCGAACCTGACCAACCGCCCCGATAGGCCGCCACAGGCTCCTTTGGCTATCCGTACTGGCCGCCGGAAGCGGTGGCACTTCAAAACTTGTTCGTCGACACAAGGCTAGCATCGCCGTCGCCGTCCCAACGATCTGGTACAGCTGCCATCACGGCGTAGGCTGCTGATTGGGTGAAGCTTCAGACGATCGAGAGCCCGGCCTTTCCCTGCACGGCTTCGCCGATGGCCACCGCGCTAAAGCCGTGCCGGGCAAAGATATCGAAAACCGCCGCGGTCCCAGCCGCGTCACAGGCAACGAGCAGGCCGCCGCTCGTCTGGGGGTCGCAGAGAAGAGCCTGATCAATGGTGGTCATGTCACGAACGAAGGCCACATCCGCGGCGTAGCTTGCCCAGTTGCGCCCGGACGCGCCGGTGACAAACCCCTTGCCGGCCAGTTCACGAGCGCCTTCAAGAAGCGGCACGCTGGACCATTCTATCCGCAACTGGCAACCCGCCCCGCGCGCCATTTCGAGAGCATGGCCGGCAAGACCGAACCCGGTCACATCGGTCATCGCGTGCACGCCGTCGAGCAGCGCAAGGTCCGGCCCCGGCGTGTTGAGACGCGTCGTCGTCTCCATCATGCGTGCATAACCGGCCGCGTCGAGCGCGCCCTTCTTCAATGCCGCCGAGAAAATGCCGACACCGAGCGGTTTACCGAGGATCAGCACATCACCCGGCCGCGCACCGGCATTGCCTTTCACCCGGGCCGGGTCAACAAGGCCAAGCGCGACAAGACCGTAGATCGGCTCGACGGAATCGATCGTATGCCCCCCCGCAATGGGAATACCCGCCGCCCGGCAGGCGGCGGAACCCCCGTCGAGGATGGCGCCGATCGTTGCAGTGGACAACGTGTTGACCGGCATACCGACCAGCGCCAGCGCGAAGAGTGGCCTGGCGCCCATGGCATAGACATCACTGATTGCATTGGTCGCAGCGATCCGGCCGAAATCATGCGGATCATCGACGATCGGCATGAAAAAATCGGTCGTCGCGACGATAGCCTGGCTGTCGTTAAGGCGGTAGACGGCCGCATCGTCAGACGTTTCAATCCCCACCAGCAGATCCGGCGGTACTGGCAGAGCCGCCCGGCCGCGCAGAATCTCCGAGAGCACGCCAGGCGCAATCTTGCAGCCGCACCCCCCGCCATGGGCAAGCGACGTGAGGCGGGGCTCGTCAGGAACGACCGTGTCGGACATCGGCAGGAACTCCTTCTCCGCGCAGGCAGCAGCAGGCGTCATCACCGCGATCATGGCCCATCGTTGCTCCCAAGACCATGGCTTTCATCCGAAGTCCCACCTTGACAGGTCCGGCAGCAAGGCAGACGATCGAGCTTCGACCGATCCGCAAGGCAGGTACGAGGACAGCGAATGAACATCGATCTTTCCCGCCGCAGCTTCCTGAAGCTCGCCGGCGCGGGAGCGGCGGCAACCTCGCTCGGAGCCATGGGCTTCGGGGCCGCGGAGGCCGCGACAGCCGCTCATGTCCGCGCGTTCAAACTGGCGACGACCACTGAAACCCGCAATGTGTGCACCTACTGTTCGGTCGCCTGCGGGATTCTGATGTACTCCAAGGGCGACCTCAGTGCCGGAGAGACGGCCGAGCTGATCCACATCGAGGGTGACGCCGACCATCCGACCAACCGCGGAACGCTCTGTCCGAAGGGCGCGGCGCTCAAGGACTTCGTGAAGTCCGAGACCCGCGCCACGAAGCCGCGCCGCCGGGCCCCCGGCGCCGACCGCTGGGAGGACATCTCCTGGGAGGAGGCCTTCGACAAGATCGCCCGGGCGATCAAGGACGACCGCGACGCGAACTTCATCGAGAAGAACGCGGCCGGCGTCACAGTCAACCGCTGGACGACCATGGGCTTCCTCGCCGCCTCGGGCGGCACCAACGAGACCGGATGGCTGACCTACAAGACCGTCCGGTCCATGGGTGTCGTCGGCTTCGACAACCAGGCACGCGTCTGACACGGCCCAACGGTAGCCAGTTTGGCTCCAACTTTTGGCCGCGGCGCAATGACGAACGCCTGGACCGACATCAAGAACACCGACCTTGTCATCGTCATGGGTGGCAATGCGGCGGAAGCGCATCCTTGCGGCTTCAAATGGGTAACGGAGGCAAAACACCATCGCGGCGCCCGGCTGATCGTCGTCGATCCGCGCTTTAACCGCACGGCCTCGGTCGCTGACGTCTATGCGCCGATCCGTCCCGGTTCCGACATCGCATTCCTGATGGGCGCCATCCGCTACTGTATCGAGAAGGACAAGGTGCAGTGGGACTATGTGAAGGCCTATACCAACGCCACCTACCTGGTGCGCGAGGATTTCGCCTGGGCTGACGGCCTCTTCACCGGCTATGATGCGGAAAAACGCGACTACGACCGCACCGCCTGGGAATATCAGATGAACGCGGACGGGACGGTGAAGGCCGACCCGACGCTCTCCGACCCACGCTGCGTCTGGAACCTGTTGAAGCAGCATGTCGCCGTCTATACGCCTGAATTTGTGGAGAACATCTGCGGCACGCCGAAGGATCGCTATCTGAAGATCTGCGAGATGATCGGCGCGACCGCGGCGCGCGACAAGGTGATGACCTCGCTCTACGCGCTCGGCTGGACCCAGCATTCCAAAGGGGCGCAGAACATCCGCGGCATGGCGATGCTGCAACTGATCCTCGGCAATGTCGGCCTGCCGGGCGGCGGGGTGAACGCACTGCGCGGCCACTCCAACATCCAGGGCCTCACCGATATCGGCCTGCTCTCCAACACCCTGCCGGGTTACATGAACCTGGCAACGGAGAAGGAGCCGGACTACGCAACCTACATGTCGACGCGCGGCAACAAGCCGCTCGTTCCCGGCCAGACGAGCTATTGGCAAAACACGCCGAAATTCATGGTCAGCTTCCTGAAGGCCATGTGGGGCGAGGCCGCGACGAAGGAGAACGACTGGGGCTTCGACTGGCTGCCGAAGCTCGACGTACCCTACTACGACATCCTGCGCATGTTCGACATGATGAGCCGCGGCGAGGTGAACCTCTACTTTTGCCAGGGCTTCAACCCGCTGCTCTCCTTCCCCAATCGGGCGAAGCTGACGGAGGGCCTGTCGAAGCTGAAGCTGCTCGTCACCATCGACCCGCTGGAGACCGAGACAGCGCATTTCTGGGAAAACCACGGCATCTACAACGACGTGGACTCCTCAAAGATCATGACCGAGGTGTTGCAGCTACCCGCCACCTGCTTTGCCGAGGACGAGGGGGCGACGGTCAATTCGGGCCGCTGGCTGCAATGGCACTGGCCGGGCGCGACGCCTCCGGGCGAGGCCAAGCACGACACCTGGATTCTGGCGAACATCTTCCTCAGGGTGCGTGAACTCTACCGCAGAGAGGGCGGGGTCTGTCCCGAACCGATCCTGAACCTTTCCTGGGACTACCAGGATCCCTACGACCCTGAGCCCGCGGAGCTGGCGCAGGAGATGAACGGGCGGGCGCTCCAGACCCTCACTGATCCCGCCGATCCGGAAAAGGTGCTGGTCGAGGCTGGCAAGCTTCTGCCGAATTTTGCCGTGATGCGCGACGACGGCTCCACCATGTCCGGTTGCTGGATCTATTCCGGCTCCTGGACGGAGGAGGGCAACATGATGGCGCGGCGCGACAACAGCGATCCGGGCGATATTGGTACTTTTCTCAACTGGACCTTCGCCTGGCCGGCAAACCGCCGCATCCTCTACAACCGCGCCTCCTGCGATCTTGCAGGCAAACCGTGGGACGAGAGCCGCAAGCTGATTGAATGGACCGGTGAGAAATGGGCCGGCTTCGACGTGCCGGATATCGCGGTGACGGCCAAACCCGAAACGGTGATGCCGTTCATCATGACGCCGGAAGGCACCGCCCGGCTGTTCGCGCGCAAGCTGATGCGCGACGGGCCCTTCCCCATCCACATGGAGCCCTTCGAAAGCCCGGTCGAGAATCCGTTCAACGCGAAGCTGCGTGGCAACCCGGTCGCCCGCATCTTCCCGAACGACGTGGAGCAGCTCGGCACCAGTGCCGACTATCCCTTCGTCGCCACCTCCTACCGCCTGACCGAGCACTTCCATTACTGGACGAAGCACAACCGCGTGAACGCCGTGCTGCAGCCGGAATTCTTCGTGGAGATCAGCGAGGAGCTGGCGGCCGAGCGCGGCATCGTCAAGGGCGGGCGCGTACGGGTCTGGAGCAAGCGCGGCGAGGTCTGGGCGAAAGCCGTGGTCACGAAGCGCATCCGCCCACTGATGTGCGGCGGCAAGACGGTACATGTGGTCGGCATTCCCTTGCATTGGGGTTTCATGGGCGCAGCGCGCAAGGGGTTCGGGCCGAACAGCCTCACCCCCTTCGTCGGCGATGCCAACATCGACACGCCGGAGTTCAAAGCCTTCCTTGTCAATATCGAGCCGGCGGCAGAGGAGGCCTCGTCATGAGCGAACGCGCACCGGAACCTCTGACGGCAGCGGCCAACCCGCCACTCCAGCCCTTGCCGTCGAACCTCCTGCCTGGAGACGTCATCAAAGCTTCGGCGACGAGCGACCTGCCTGCGCCCGAACGACAACTCACCCAAGTCGCCAAGCTGATCGACGTGTCGAAGTGCATCGGTTGCAAAGCCTGCCAGTCGGCGTGCATCGAGTGGAACGACACTCATCCGGACGTGGAGGAGAATGTCGGGGTTTACGAGAACCCGCATGATCTGACGCCCGACATGTTCACCCTCATGCGGTTTACGGAATACGAGAACCCGAAGACCAACGAGCTGGAATGGCTGATCCGCAAGGATGGCTGCATGCATTGCGCCGATCCGGGTTGCCTCAAGGCGTGCCCCGCCCCTGGCGCGATCGTGCAGTACTCCAACGGCATCGTCGATTTCATCTCCGACAACTGCATCGGCTGCGGATATTGCGTGGCGGGCTGTCCCTTCAACATCCCGCGCATCTCCAAGACGGCACACGTCTCGAAGAAATGCACACTCTGTTCGGATCGCGTCGCCGTCGGTCAAGGCCCGGCCTGTGCCAAGGCGTGCCCCACAAAGGCGATCACCTTCGGCACCAAGGAGAGCATGATCGAGCTTGCCGAGGAGCGCGTCGAGGATCTGAAATCGCGCGGTTACGACAATGCCGGCCTCTACGATCCGCAAGGCGTCGGCGGCACCCATGTCATGTATGTGCTGCACCACGCCGACCAGCCCTCGCTCTATGCTGGTCTGCCCGACGATCCGCAGATATCGCCCGTGGTGCGCGGCTGGAAGGGTCCGGCCAAGACGGTCGGCCTTGCCGTGGCGGGCATTGCCGCAGCCGGCGCGCTGCTGCACGGCCTTTTCGCCCGGGCGAACGTGGTGACGGAGCACGAGGAAGAGGAGGCAGAGGACCTCGTCGACGATGCCGGCCAGATGCCTGGCTGCAGGGAGGTTTGATGACCGAGAAACGGATCTATTCGGCCCCCGGCGACAAGATCGAAACGAAGCACCCGGTCCTGGTGAGCCGCTATCGCGGCATTACGCGGCTCAATCACTGGGTCACCGCGCTCTGCATGATCCTGCTCCTCCTTTCCGGCTTCTCCTTCTTCCACCCATCCCTGTTCTGGCTGACCGGCCTCTTTGGCGGCGGGCAGACAACGCGCTGGCTGCATCCCATCGTCGGCCTGGTGCTGGTGGCAAGTTTCCTCCTGCTCTTCGTGCAGATGTGGAAGCTCAACCTGCCGCGACGCGAGGACGTGGAATGGAGCCTGAAGATCGGCGACATGCTCAAGGGCGACGAAGACAAGTTGCCCGAGCTCGGCAAGTACAATGCGGGACAGAAGCTGGTATTTTGGGGCATGTCCGCGCTGATCATCGTGCTCGTCACAACGGGTATCATGATCTGGGAGCAGTATTTCCCGCACCTCGTTTCCATCCCTGTGCGCCGCGTCGCCGTCGCCGTGCATGCGCTGGCCGCGCTCGGAGCGATCCTCATCTTCATCGTTCATGTCTATGCGGCGATCTGGACGCGCGGCACGATCCGCGCGATGACGCGCGGTACCGTCACCGGCGGCTGGGCCTTCCGCCACCATCGCAAATGGCTGCGCGAACTGGCTGGACGCCAGCGCACCGACCCGTCAAAATAGCCTGCCAAGACAAAGCATCGCCGGAGGCTTCATGGCGCAGAACCTAGAGCCCGATCCCACGCTCATCGGCGGCGTGCCGACACCTCCGTTCGCCTTCCTGCCCGAGCCGGTGAAGCTCTTCCAGACACGCGCTCGCCGCTTCGCCTTCCTCGCTGAAAGCAATCCTTTGGCGCCTTATCTTGCGTTCCTCGCCGAGCTCTCGCGTCTGCAGGCCCGGCTTGCCGCAACACTGCGGCCGGTGAGCGCCATTGCGCCGATGCGCGTCACCGAGGCCGCCCGCAGCGCCATGCCACCCATCGACCGGCTGAGGATCTCCGCCGATCCCGCCCTCGGGGTCACGCTGGACGCCTTTGTCGAAGGGGCCGTCAGGTTCTCCATGCCCGAACCCGCCCGCCTCGCGCTTGATGCCGTGCGCGCAGCCGAGCCGGCGGACCGCATCTGGCTCCTGTCAAACATCCTGTCGGACCGGATTCCTGACGACAGCGCCGCTCCGCATCTCTTCGCCGCCGCTGCGGTACAGGTTCACCTGGCAAGGCTCGCCGCTACGCTCGATGCCGGCGCACTGGTCCCTGTCGGAACCGGTCTCTGTCCCGCCTGCGGCGGACGCCCCGCCACCACATCGGTCATGGGCACACAGGGCATCGAGAATGTGCGCTACGCCGCCTGCGCCTGCTGCGCCACCTGCTGGAACGAAGTCAGGGTGAAATGCCTTTGCTGCGGTTCGACCAAGGGGATCAGCTATCGTTCGGTCGAGACCACGGAGGCCACGGTGAAGGCCGAGACCTGCAAGGAATGCCATTCCTGGATCAAGATCTTCTATACGACGAAGAACCCCAGCCTCGATCCCGTTGCCGATGATGTCGGCAGTCTGGGCCTCGATATCCTGATGAAGGAGACCGATTTCCGCCGCGGCGGCTTCAACCCCTATCTGGCAGGCTATTGATGCAGGGATTTCGCGCGCTTCCCTCCGTAGACCAGATACTCACCTCGACAGAGGGACTGGCACTGGCCGAAGCGTACGGTCGGCTTGCCGTTGTCACCGCGATCCGCGCGCGGCTTGAAATCGCCAGGGAGAAGATCCGCGGCGGTGCGGATGGCGTGACCCTTGCTGCCGATCTGCCGGGTCGGGTCGCCGGGGATCTCGTGGCTGCAGCGCGCTCCACCCTGCGCCCGGTGCTGAACCTCACGGGCACGGTGCTGCACACCAATCTTGGCCGCGCAATCCTCGCCGATGACGCGATTCGGGCCGCGACGACTGCCATGGCCCACCCGCTGGCGCTCGAGTTCGACCTTACAGGCGGTGGGCGCGGACAGCGTGATGATCATCTGCGCGGACTTCTCAGGGAGCTTTCCGGCGCGGAAGACGCCACTATCGTCAACAACAATGCCGCCGCGGTGCTGATCGCGCTCAACACCTTCGCAGCCGGGCGCGAGGCCATCGTTTCACGCGGCGAGCTGATCGAGATCGGCGGCGCTTTCCGCATGCCCGACATTATGGCCCGCGCCGGAGCCCGACTTGTCGAGATCGGCACCACCAACCGCACCCACCCGCGCGACTACGAAGAGGCGATCCGCCCTGAAACCGGCATCATCCTGAAGGTCCACACCTCAAACTACCGTATTGAGGGCTTCACGGCCGAAGTGCCCGCACCGAAACTGGCGGGCATTGCCGGAAAGGCCGGCGTGCCGCTGCTGAACGATCTTGGCTCGGGCTCGCTCGTCGACCTCTCTGCGTTCGGTCTGCGGCGTGAGCCGACGGTCGCAGAAGCAGTCGCCGAGGGTGCAGACCTCGTCACCTTCTCCGGCGACAAACTGCTCGGGGGGCCGCAGGCCGGCTTCATTGTCGGCAGGCGCGATCTCGTCGCCGCGATCAACCGCAACCCGTTGAAGCGCGCCGTGCGGCTGGACAAAATCCGTATCGCCGCACTTGAGGCGACGCTGAAACTCTACCGCGACCCCGACCGCCTCGGCGAGCGCCTGCCGACCCTTCGCTTTCTCGCCCGCCCGGAGGCTGAGATTGCAGCGCAGGCCAACCGCCTCGCGCCTGCGGTCGCTACGCTGCTTGCCCCGTACGGTTTTTCCGCGACCCACTGTTCCTGCCGAAGCCAGGTCGGGTCCGGCGCCCTGCCGGTCGATACGATCGCAAGCGCCGGTCTCCGGCTGACGGGTGCCGGTGGCGATGCGCCCGACCGTCTTTCCGCCCGGTTGCGCGTCCTCCCTACCCCTATCATCGGCCATATCCGCGACGGTGCGCTGATCCTCGATCTGCGCTGCCTTGAGCGCGACGACGATCTGCTGGAGGCGCTTGCAGCCCTATGATTGTCGGGACGGCAGGGCATATCGACCATGGCAAGACCGCGCTCATCAAGGCGCTGACCGGCACGGACCCCGATCGCCTTGCCGAGGAGAAAGCCCGTGGCATCACGATCGACCTCGGCTTTGCGTATGCCGATCTCGGCGGCGGCACGATTACCGGCTTCGTCGACGTTCCCGGCCATGAACGCTTGCTCCACACCATGCTTGCTGGCGCCGGTGGTATCGACTTCGCACTGTTGGTCGTCGCCGCAAACGACGGCATCATGCCACAGACGTGCGAGCATCTCGCGGTCCTCGACCTGCTCGGGATAACCAGGGGTGTCGTTGCCCTCACCAAGATCGACCTTGTTGACCCGCAGCGCCGAACCGAGGTGACGGCGAGGATCCGCACGACCCTTGCGGGCACCGGACTTGGCACAGCCCCGATCATCCCGGTTTCCGCGCAGAGCGGCGAAGGCATCCCAGCCCTGCGCAGCGCGCTCGCCGAAGCCGAATCGGAAAGCACGGTACGCGACCACGCCGGCCTTCTGCGTTTTTCCGTCGATCGAAGTTTCACGCTGCCAGGCGCAGGAACAGTGGTCACGGGGATGATGCTGTCCGGGCAGGTGAGACTGGACGACGTCGTTACCGTCAGCCCCTCCGGCCTGACGGCCCGCGTGCGCGGCATCCACGCGCAGAGCCGCAGGGCTACCGAAGGGCTTGCCGGCCAGCGCTGCGCACTGAACCTTGCCGGTGATCGAGTGACAAAGGATGCTCTCCGACGTGGTGACATCGTGCTTTCCCCGCCTCTTCATGCACCCTCGGACCGGATCGATGCAGTGCTTTGCGTGCTGGCATCGGAGACCAAGGCCATCGGAACATGGTTTCCAGCCCGGCTGCACAGCCACGCAGCGGAGGTCGGCGCGCGGGTCGTGCCGCTCGACGGCCCGGTTTCGCCCGGCGGCGAGGGCTTTGTACAACTGGTTCTCGATCGCCCGGTCGCAGCAGTCATCGGCGACCGATTCATCCTGCGCGACACCTCCGCCAGCCGCACGATCGGCGGCGGCCGCTTCCTCGACCTCCGCCCACCGGCCCGCAAGCGCGGCACGCCGGAGCGATTGGCTTGCCTCTCCGCCGCCCGCAGCACCGAACCTGCCGTGGCTCTTTCCGGGCTCGCCGCCATAGCTCCGGTCGATCTTGCCGTCTTTCTCCGCGACCGCGGCCTTGCGGAAAGCGCCCAGCCTGGCATCCTCGACGCCGCGAACGCCGAAACGGTCGGAGCCTTTGCCCTTTCCTCGAAAGCCCTCGGCCGCCTGCAGGCCGATCTTGTCGAACATCTGGCGGCGTTCCATGCGGACAATCCCGACCTCGCCGGGATCGGCCGCGAGAGATTGCGCCTCGCCCTTCCTCTCCGCCTGCCCAAGGACACGTTCCTCACCTTTCTGAAAACGGAGGCAGCGGCGGGTTGCGTGGTTCTCGATGGCGCGTTCCTGCGCCTGCCCGGGCACGCGGCGCGGCTCTCAGCCGCAGATGAAGGTCTCTGGGACCGTGTCAAACCGCATCTGTTGGGTGAAGGCCGCTTCCGGCCGCCGCGTGTACGCGATTTCGCAGAAAGCTTCGGCATGGACGAGCGTGCGGTGCGGCGCATGTTGAAGCTCACGCAGAAGCTTGGACGGACAGACCAGATTGCCCATGACCATTTCTTCGCCCGTGAGGTTGTTAAGGAGATGGCAGCGATCGTGCATGGTGTTGCCGCACAGGCTGAGGACGGCTGGTTCACCGCGCCCGCCTTTCGCGACAGGGTCCATAACGGCCGCAAGGTCGCCATCGAGATCCTCGACTTCTTCGACCGTCTCGGCCTGACCTTGCGCAAAGGCGACTTGCGCCGCATAAATCCTCATCGCAGCGACCTGTTCGATCTCTAGGTTCTGCAATCCGTCGGTCCGGCAAAGCCGCTTTGCCCTTGCAGGCACGGCTTCAGGAAGGGAATCGTCTCCGGTGGGACGGCCGGACTTCAAATCCGGTTGGGGCAGCGAGCCTGTCCCGGGTGGGTTCGACCCCCACTCCCCTCCGCCATCACATGGGGAAGGACTTGGCCGCTTGTGAAGAAGAGAGTTGCCTGTCGTTCTGCATGTCTGCCGCAAGGAATGCCAGGGCGGCCGCGCCGATAAGCCCGGAATTCTGGCCGAGGGCAGCGCACACCACGCGCACATCCTTGAAGGCGGGCATAGCCCATTCGGCGATGTAGCGCTGGATGCCGGGATGCAAACGCTCGAATTCGTGCGAGAGACCACCCCCCATGATGATGACATCAGGGCTGAAGATGTGCAGGAGGCTCGTGAAACCCCGGCCGAGGATTTCCGCCTCCTCGTCGATCAATGTATTTGCCAGGGCGTCCCCGGATCTGGCGGCGGCGAACACGGCGCGACTGTCGACGGCGGCGCCCTCGGCCCCCAAACGGGTTTCCGTGCACGCAAAAGCCCGGTCCCGCGCGCGCCGCGTGAAGGCCGTACCGGATCCGTAGGCCTCGAAGCATCCCCGGTTGCCGCAAAGGCAGAGCGCGCCATCCGGCATGACGGACATGTGACCGATATGCCCTGCCATCCCCTTGCGGCCGCGCAGCACGCGCCCATCAGCAATCACGCCGCCGCCAAGGCCCGTGCTGACCGTAACATAGACAAGGTTTTCCAGCCCCCTGCCTGCGCCGAACTGCCATTCACCAATGGCGGCGGCAATGCCGTCGTTTTCGAGGCTGACGGGAACGCCGAACCGCTTCTGCAACTCAGCCTTCAGAGGAAAATCAGCAAATCCGGCAAGCGTCGGGATATCCCGCGCTATGCCCGAGATCGTGTCGATCGGCCCCGGCGTCGAGATACCGATGCCAACCACCCTGGCGGTCCCCACATCAGCGGTCAGACCATCGGCAAGCGCTCCGATCTGGGCAAGCACACGATCCGGCCCGGCCATTGCATCCGTCCGCTCCTCGGCGCGCGCGATGACCTCTCCCCGCGCGCCGACGAGCGCGGCGCGAACCTGCGTGCCTCCAAGATCGATGCCGATGGCGATCTCATGCATGGTCGGATGCACCTTCAGAGGGAATGAAGCCACGCCATGCGCTCCTCGAGCGAAGGCGCATTAAAGGCAAGCGAACCGAGTACGACCGTCTGCGCACCTGCCCCACGCAAAATCGGCACGGTGTGCTCTCGGATACCGCCATCGGCCGCAAGCACGATGCGATGCTCCGCCCCGCACGCGGCGATGATGCCTTTTGCCTCCTGCAGGCGTGCGCCGGCACGCTCATCAAGGCCCTGCCCTTTCACGCCGATTGCAGTTCCAAGCAGTGTGATGAACTGCAGCCGAGCAGCGTAGCGGCGGATGCGCTCGACGGGGGTTTCCACCCGCAGCACCATACCGGCAGCGATGCCGCGGCGTTCAAGCAGGTCGAGGGCTGCGTCTGCGACACGTTCGTTTTCGACGTGAAGGCTGATGAGATCACTGCCTGCATCAGCGAATTGCTCGATCTGCGAGAGGAGGATGTCGTCGGAGACCATGAGATGAACGTGGATCGGCCGCCCGGAAACCTTGCGAACACCCGCCACCAGATCGGGGAAGAACAGCATCGCCGGCGCAAAATGGCCGTCGGCGACGTCGATGTGCAGGATATCGACATGGGGCTCGACGCGGGCGAGATCATCAGCCAGCCGCACAAGATCGGCCGACCAGACGGAGAATTCGGCAATCAGACGGTCCTTGGGAAGGTCGGCGATCCAGTTTCTGGCGGTGATGTTCATACGTCAGAGATCCTTCAGGAAGGCAGCCATGGCCCGGCGGAAATCGGCGACGTACTGCACCTTGTCCTCCGCCTTTGGCGTGATTTGAATGAAGCGTGCCGTGCGGATTTGTTCCGCCAGCGCACGCGCATAGGCAATGGGATGAATGAGATCCCGTTCATGACCGATGACGAGGGTCGGCGCGGCAATGCCGCCAAGATCTGCCTCCGTCACGCCTGGGCCGTCCTTCGCAATGGCGGTCAGAAGCGCGCCGGTGACCTCCACAGGTTCGCGCGAGAAGAAACCGGTGAGGGAGGCCAGGTTGTCCGGCGCTTCAGCGGCAAGACGCCGGCCGGTCGATCCTGCCAAGAAAGCAGCTTTTGCGGCCGGGGACGGTAAATGCGCGAGTAGATGGCCAACTTCGGCATTCGGCGCCATGTTCTCCGGCGCCGCGGCCGTTCGCCAGGCAGGTCGGGCGAGGACAAGCGCACGGACGAGTTCCGGCCGTCGCACCGCAAGGCGAAGAGAAATCGCAGCTCCCATAGAGATGCCGCCGACGACAACCGGCGCCTCCAGGGCGGACTCGATATAGTCGGCGACATCATCTGCGAAGGTCGAGATCGAAAGTTTGCCGAAGGCTCCGGCTTGCGAGCGGCCATGGCCGCGGGCCTCGATGGTGATGCGGCGAAATCCGGTATCAGTCGGAAACACCTCCGCGGTCTGGCCCGAATCGCCGCAGAGACCGTGCAGGAAGACGACCGGTATGCCCTCTCCTGCCGTATCGACATTCAGCCGCGTGCCATCGCTTGCCTCGAATGCAGCACTCATCGCCGCGCCCCGGAAAGTTTTTCCGACAGGAAACGGGCAACACCCTCGGCTTCGGCCGCGGTTAGCCCGTGGGTGATCAGGCCGCCGGCAAAACCAATCGCCTTCAGTCCATCGAGATAGTGCGTATAGTCGAGCACACCCTTGCCGGCCGTCGCAAAGCTGCCGTCCGCGTTCCTGTCCTTGGCATGGGCCATGACGATGCGGTCGGCGAGAAGATCGATGGCGGCTGAGATGGTCGCGCGCTGCGCATCGAGCGCTGCTCGTTCGAAGAGATTGGCGGGATCGAGCACGATCTTGAGGCGCGGGCTCTGCATCTCGTCGATCAGCCGGCGGGCCTTTTCCGCCGAATTGATCACATTGGCCAGTTCCGGCTCGATGCCGAGATCGATGTCATGGCGGTCGGCGATATCGATTGCCGTTTCCATGGCCTCCAGCAGGTCCCGCCAGGCTTCCGGTGTGTCGTTGTCCGGATGTGCCTTCCATTGGTCGAGCGGATCGCGCGTGCCGGTGCAGAGTGTGATCAGGCGCGTGGACATCGCACGGCTGCGCGCCGCCAGCACGGCAAGCCGGCGGTGGCCCGCCTCACGTACGACCCGGTCTGGATGGATCATGTTGTAGGTGCCGGAGACGGCGGCGATTTCGATACCGGCGTCTTTCGCCGCAGCGGCGACCGCACCCGCCTCTCCCTCATCGATCGAATCCGGCATGGAGGCGAGACCCGAGCAGGCCATGTTGTATTGCGCCGAGGCAAAGCCGGCCGCAGCTGCCGCATCGAGCACCGCCCTGGGCTGCGCGCCTTCAAACGTCTTGGCAAAGATCCCAAGTTTCATCAGACACCACCCGTCACATCGGAGAGCCTGACCGCCCTGCCGCTTTCGACTGAGCGGGCGATGGCGACCATGGCGCGGACGGAGGCAAGACCGTCATCGATATCGGCACCTTCCATCGGAGAGCCATCGAGGATGGTGCGGGCAAAACCTTCGACCTGACGACGGTAGAAATGGCCATCCGCACCAAGGATGCGATGGGTTGCGCCGTCAGCCTCGCGGAAGATGTCGACCTCGCTCGTCTTGTAGTACCAGGGGTTATAGGTTTTGCCGAGGACGCTCCCGTTCCTGCCATAGATCTGGAAGCCCTCATGCCAGTCCATGCGGACCTGGACCGTCAGATCAAGGTGGCCAAGCGTGCCGGAAGCGAATTCCACATCCACGAACCAGCACCAGATGCCTGCCCGCTCGGAAAGCCGCGCCTGGACCGAAACGATGTCGCCGGCGAAATAGCGCGCTGTGTCGATCAGATGGCAGCCGTGTGCCAGCATGTAGTAGCGGCGCAGGTCGGCCTTCGGGTTGGCCGAAGGCCTCTTCGCATTGGCGCTGGTGACGATCAGCGGCTGCACGGCATCGGTCATCGGATAGCGGTGGGTGCTGTCGCAGTACCAGGCCTTGAGCGCAACCATCTCGCCCATCTCATCGGCAATGAAGGACTTTGCCGCCTGCAGGCCGGCATCGAAACGCTTCATGTGCCCGACCTGAAACACCCTGCCGTATTTTTCGACGGCCGCCTTGAGCGTGAGGCATTCCTCGACCGTCACACCGACCGGCTTCTCGCAGAGCACATGCTTGCCGGCTTCGAGCGCACGCAGCGACGCCGGAACGTGGAATGCATCGGCGGTCGCGATGATCACGGCATCGAGATCCGGATCCGCAAGCATCGCATCATAGTCGTTGTAGGTCTTCTCAGCGCCGTGGGTGATCGCCATGCGCTCGCGAAGATCATCGGCGACATCGCAGATCGCATAGAGATCGGCGTTGGCCGCCTTGGTGCAGCTTTCGAAGTGGGCGGCCTGGGCGATCTGCCCCGCGCCGAGTACGCCCACGCGAAGGCGCCGTTCCTGTTTTGCTGGCATTGCTGCCCCCTTCAAGTTTCATCGTTCGCCGCGGACGTCGAGCCTGGTGTCCCGGAGATCACGGCAGCCAAGCCCGGATCTGGCACCTAGAGAGCCGCATGGGTCTGCACATCGAAGAAGTGCAGCTTTGCCGGGTCGATAGCGAGATCGATCTGCTCTCCGGCCTTGACCATGCTGGTGGCCGCAAACCGTGCCACCGTGTTGGCCGCGCCGCTCAGATCCTCGACGGCATCCGGATCACCGGAATCGACACGGGCCGCCTCGACTTTCAGGTGCACGATCAGCTCGGAACCAAGCTCCTCGGTCGTTCTGACCAATGCCGGGATGGTCGGATAGGCCGCGCCCGACGGCAGGCGGCTGTCATGGAGATCTTCAGGACGGATTCCAAAAACGACAGGCTTGCCGTCGAAAGCCGCAAGACCGGGAACACGCTCGCGGACACTTGCCGGCAACGGGATCGAAAAGCCCGGGAGCCGGATCGATCCACCTTCCAGGCGCCCCTCGAACAGGTTCATTGAAGGCGAGCCGATGAACCCCGCAACGAACGCGTTGACCGGCTTGTGATAGAGTGCCCTTGGCGTATCCACCTGCTGCAACACGCCACTCTTCAACACCGCGACGCGGTCGCCCATGGTCATCGCCTCCGTCTGGTCGTGGGTGACATAGATGGTCGTCACGCCCAGCTGGCGCTGCAGGCTGGCGATCTCGGCGCGCATCTGGACACGCAGCTTTGCATCGAGATTGGACAGGGGCTCATCCATCAGGAAGGCCGCAGGTTCGCGCACCATCGCCCGACCCATCGCCACGCGCTGGCGTTGACCGCCGGAGAGCTGCGCCGGCTTGTTCTGCAGCAGCGTTTCGAGCTGCAGGATTTTGGCGATCTCGTTTACCCGTTTGGCGCGCTCCGCCTTGCTCTTCCCCGCCAGCTTCATCGAAAAGGCGATGTTGTCGAAAACGGTCATGTGCGGATAGAGAGCGTAGCTCTGGAACACCATGGCAATGTCGCGGTCTTTCGGCGGCAGGTCTGCCACGTCCTGGTCACCGATGCTCAGCGTGCCGCTCGTGATTTCCTCAAGGCCGGCGATCATCCGCAGGGCCGTCGATTTTCCGCAACCCGATGGCCCCACGAGGATCAGAAACTCACCATCGTGGATCGTCAGGCTCAAATCCTTGATCGCATGATAGTTGTTTCCATAGGTCTTGCAGATCCTGTCCAGCACAACCTCAGCCACGTCGCATCCTCCCTGCACTGTCCCGAACACCGACCGGCAGCCTCCACCGCTGCTATCGATTTTCGACAGAAGGCTCAGGAGTGACCAACAAAGTCAAGGTGAAAAAATACACCTGAAAGCCACGACAAGAATAAGAAACAAGCTCATCACATTGATAACAAACATGTTTTTTAATTCAAAAAATGATATGCGTGATATTTTATTTTTTAACGCGCGTAATTTTTTATCTAAGGCATGCACTTGATGCCGAGCGCGCAGCATCATGCATATGCCGGCGCGCTTCAGCGCACCGGCGGCTGGGATGTCACGTTGAGGACGGGAGGGGTCTAACTGCGTAGGGGAACAGGGACGGGCGCGTGTGCCCCGGCCATCCAGGATAGACATGCGGCCCTATCCGGCAGCCCCAGGCGACCGCCATGCGCCGTCACCGATATGGCCGCTGCGGCGGCCGCAAAAGCCGCGCAATCAAGTGGGCGGCCGCCCTCGGCCAGCGCCAGCGCGTAGGCGCCATGGAAACAATCTCCTGCGCCGGTCGTATCCACGGCCCGGACCATATAGGCCGGGAGGTGCCAAGAGACCGGATCGCCCCGCTGCCGGACATAGCTGCCACGGTCGCCATCGGTGAGAACCACCGCCGCTCGATCCGGCGACCAAAGCGCCTCCAGGAGTGCCCGCGGATCATCCTGTTCCAGATGGGACCTGGCAAAGGCGATCGGCAGCACGAGATGATCGGCAAGCGACAGGATTCGGTCGCTTGCAGAGCCGGCGGTCCACTCGATATCGGCGACGATGGAAAGGCCAAGCGCGTGCGCCCGCACGACAGCGGCCTCCGAATGGATGGCGTAGCCATCGATGAGGAGAACCGGTGTCTTGCTGAACACGACGTCCGGCAAATCTGGTGCCGTGCCGTGCAACACATCGTCATCATAGGCGATGAAGCGATCACCATCCGGCCCGACGGTGATGATGGACCGGATGGGAGCCGCATCGGCATGGCGAGGCGCGCAAGCGGTGTCGACGCCCTCGCGCTCCAGTTCGCGCCCGCCAATATCCTGCGCGGGTTCGCCCAGCCATCCGACGAAAGCAGCCCGCCCCCCGAGGCGGGCGACGGCGACGAGCGCAGTGGCGACATTGCCGCCATGGTCGCGGACACGTTTCGTCACCTTTCCCTTGCCGGCAGAAAGGGGACGGTCGACATAAACGATGTCGTCGACCGCCAGGGCGCCAAAGCCGATGACGTCAAAGGCGCGGGCCATGGTTCACGCGCCGGCCGCAGCGAGCGCCTCTTCCGGCGCCAAGCCATCGTGAATGACCAGTTTGAAGGCACGGGCGGCCTTTGTCGTATCGCCGTGTCCCCAGAGGTTGCGCCCCACGACCGCACCCCGCGCGCCAGCGCGCAGGGCATCCGAAGTCTGCTGCAGCGCGCCGAGCAGCGTTTCCGTCTTCGGGCCGCCGGCAATAACGATCGGGATCGGGCAGGTGGCGACGGTCTCACGGAAGGAATCGAAATCGCCGGTGTAGCCAACCTTGACCACATCGACGCCCGTTTCGTAGCCGATCCGGACCGCGTAGGCGATTTCATCCGGCGTGAAAACGATCTTGCCGCCATCGGAAAAATCGCGTGGATAGACATGGGCAATGACCGGCATCTCAAAGCGCGCGGCAGCGTTCACCGTATCGGTCAACCAGCGAATGTATTCGCCTTCCGTGTTGCCGCGCACGGGAATGGCAACGGCCAGCGCATCCGCTCCGTAACGCACAGCATCTTCCGGGGTGGCGATGAGCTGGCGGATCCGGTCGTCGGCCGTGAAGCAGCCGGCCTGGATGACAAGAGCCGCCTTGCCCGCATAGTCGGACCAAAGATGCCGCGCGGCACCAGGCTGGATGCTGACATAGTCAGGCCCGCCGGCCATGACCCGGCTCAATGCGCCTGGCAGGTCTGCTAGGCCACCTTCACGCACATTGCCGTAGCCAACGAAGTGGTCAACCGCGCCGCCAAAAAGATTGCCCGAAGCGTTCGAGAAGAGGCGTGACAGTCGAATTTTGGTACCGAGACCCATGAAAAACTCCTCCGTGTTTTCTGGCCTGACCCTAACTCGAAAGAAAAAGAACATTCAATCTTTCGATTCCTTTCATTTAACGCTTCTCATACGATTTCTTCCCGTGCTATCCTCAATGGGGCACGAGGTGCGCGACGCTTTACAGCGAAGGATGAGAAATTCCTTTCGAAATTCGAAACCCGGTGAGTAGGCAGCGAAGCCCTATGCTTGCAGAACAAAGACGCCAGCAGATCCTGATCGAACTTCAGCGGATTGGTCAGGCTCGCACGCGCCAGCTCGCGGACCTGTTCGATGTTTCAGAAGTGACGATCCGCTCCGACCTCGACATTATGGACGGGAAGAAGCTGCTCATCAAAACCCACGGCGGCGCCATAGCCCTGCCCGCGGATTCACCGGCAGCTGCCTTCGAGGAGCGCATGCAGCGCAACTTCGACGCCAAGAGACGCATCGCCCAGATGGCCGCGCGCCAGATCATCGACAATCAATCGATCGTCTTCGACAGCGGCTCTACGCTGCTCCAACTCGCCATGCAGATGCCGCCAGTAAAGAATGTCGTTGTGGCGACCACCGCCATGAACATCGCCCAGCACCTCATGTATCGCCCAGGCCTTGATGTTCACATGATCGGCGGCCGCGTGTTTCCGAGCACGGTCAGCACGATCGTTTCCGATTCCGACAAGGCTCTCGGCGGCCTCGTCGCGCATCAGGCCTTCGTCAGCGCGCACGCGATCGACTCGTCCTTCGACGTGGTCGATGTCTCCGAGGACATCGCCCGGACCAAACGCAATCTTGTGCGCATGGCGCGCCGCGTCGTTCTGGTCGCCGATTCCAGCAAATGGGACATCGGTGCGTCCTCGAAGGCATTCTCCCTCTCGCGCGTCGATCTCATCATCACCGACAGCAACATGCCGCACGGTATCCGGCACCGCCTGGAAAAGCTCGGCGTCGAAGTCCGCTACGCCTGAAAGCGTTCACGGCCGGGGTGCCTGCAGCCGAAGCGGCATCGCCCGGCGCGGGCCTGCGGCTAGTATCCGAGTTTGCGCAACGTCTGACGGTTGATGCGGACTGCGGAAGCAGGGTCTTCGCCCGCCACGGTGGACTCTTCCTCGACGACGATCCAGCCATTGAAGAGGGGCGCGGCACGAACGGCTTCGATCACCGCCGGCACATCGCACACGCCCGCCCCCAGCATGGCCCAGTCGCCCTCGGCATCAACGTCCTTAAGGTGCACATAGCGGATGCGCGGGTGGAACGCCGCAAGCGTGTCACCCATGACCTGTCCGCCACGCAGGATATGGCCCGTATCCGGCACCCAACCCACCTGCGGATCGAGAAGCGCGAAGAGCGCATCATAGTCCTCCCGGGTAAACAGCAGCGTGTTGTGATGCGAGGACGGATGAACCGCGACGGCCACCCCTGCGGATCTGCCGATCTCGCTTGCGCGGTTGTAGCACTCGGCTGCAACCGAGAATTTATCCGCGCGTGCACCCTCGGACACCACCGTTGCCGAGCCCATGGAAACGAGAGCACCAGGGAAATGCGCTGCAAAATCCACCCAGCGCCGCGCCGCTTCGAGGTCGGACGCGATCCCATCCGGCAGCGTAAAGCCGCTGGACGAACCGAAGGCAAAAGAAACGAGGCGCAGCCCGGCATCCGCGAGTGTGCGGGCGAAGGCATCAGGCTTGCCGGCATAGCCGCCGATCATGGTGTCGGTGATCTCGATCCCCGAATAGCCGCCGGCCGCAATGGCCCGAACCAGATCGTCAGGGCCGCCGGCCCAGGCTTTCCCCAGCATCTCCCAGGTAAATGTCTGGCAGCCGATTTGCAGTTCTGCAGTCTTCATAGGCTAAGTCCCGAGCTGTCGGTTGATCGTCACATCGACACACGGAGGCAATCTCAGCTCCAGGCGGACAACCACGAATCCGCATGCAGAAGCGACCGTGAAAATCCCCGATGAAGGCGACTGGTGACGCCTCCCAGGCATCTTGTCATTACGTAAGATAAAATGTTACCGTGCGTCAACTTAATTTGTTCTTTAAGTGCTTAATGTGGCACGGAAAGACGAAGATTTTATCAACGATGACAGATAGATAAGGCTTACAAGATGACACAGAAGAGCGACAAGAAACTCAGGATCGGTGTTGTCGGCTGCGGCAACATCTCGCTCACCTACATGCGCAACGCCCCGCTTTTTCGCGATGTCGAGATCGTCGCATGCGCAGACCTCAACAGCCAGGCCGCCCAACACCGTGCCGAGGAATTCGGGCTGCGCGTCACCGACGTCGACACGCTTCTTGAAGCCAGCGACATCGACCTGATCCTCAACCTGACCATCCCCGCAGCGCATTTCGACATTTCAATGCGCGCACTCTCCGCGGGCAAGCATGTCTTTACCGAAAAGCCGCTGGGCGTGACGGCCGATGAAGGTCGCCGACTGGTCGATACCGCAGATACCCAGGGGCTTGTCATCGGTTCAGCACCGGACACCTTCCTTGGAGCTGCCGGGCGGCATGCACGCCGCCTGATGGAAGCAGGCATCATCGGCAAGCCCGTCACCGGCACCGCCTTCATGATGGGGCGCGGCATGGAGCATTGGCATCCGGATCCGAGCTTCTACTACCAGCCTGGCGCAGGCCCGCTCATGGACATGGGCCCGTACTACCTCACCATGATGGTCAACCTACTGGGGCCGGTGCGCCGCGTCCAGGCAATCGCAACCAGCGGGCAGGAAGAGCGCCTCATCACAGCCGACGGCCCCAAGAAGGGCACGACTTTCAAGGTCGGCACACCGACCAGCGTGCTCTCACTGCTGGAATTTGCCTGCGGTGCGACCATCACCTTCGGCACCTCCTGGGATGTTTTCCGCCACTCCAACCATCCGATCGAGCTGCACGGCACCCAGGGCTCGCTGCGCCTGCCCGATCCGGACAATTTCGGTGGGGTGATCGCCGTGTCACGACAGGGCGCACCCTGGGAGGAAACGGATACGGCCAACGCCCTGTTCGGGGCCGTCAACTGGCCGATCACCGCGCCGGACCGCGCCAATTACCGCATGCTGGGCCTTGCGGATCTTGCCCGTTCGATAACTGAGGGGCGCAAGCCTCGCGCCTCCGGGAGCCTGGCGCTGCACGTCCTCGAAATCATGGAGGCGATCCTGCGGGCCGGCGAAATCGGCGCAGCACAGATTGTGGCCGACAAGACGGAGCAGCCGAAAGCGCTACACGAGGACGAAGCGCGGAGCCTGCTCGCATGACCAAGCTCGACCCATCCGCCGAACGGGCCCTCGCCTGGCCGGGCGAACCGGAAAAGCCCGTCGAAGAATGCACACCAGCAGAGGCCCGCAGACAGTATCTCGACGGTTTTGCCAGCAAACAATGGCCGCTGGAGCCAGTCGAAAGCGTGGAAGAGCTCGACATTCAGGGCATCCGTATCAAGGTCTGGCGTGGCCTTGGCGCAGCGCCTTGCGATGCCCCCGCCCTGCTCTATCTGCATGGCGGCGGCTGGGTGATCGGCGCGCCGGAAACCCATGAGGATATCTGCCGCACTCTCGCCAACGACGCCGGCGCCGTTGTTGTCGCTCCAGACTACCGGCTCGCACCGGAGCATCCCTTCCCGGCAGCCATCGAGGATTGCGCCGCCACCCTCGCCTGGATGGAGGAGCAGGCTACCGCTCTTGGCATCAATGCGAACCGCATCCTCGTCGCAGGCGACAGTGCCGGCGGCAACCTCGCCGCGGTCATCGCCCTCCTTGCCAGGGACGGCCAAGCTCCAGCCATCCTCGGCCAGGTGCTGATCTATCCCGTAACGGATCAGCAGCAAACCTCCGGCAGTTATCGCCGCTATGCAACCGATTTCGGCCTCACCACGCAGGCCATGCACTGGTTTCGCGATCACTATCTGCCGGACGAAACCAGCCGCCTGGACTGGCGCGCCTCACCGCTCCATGCATCCTCGCTGAAGGGCACCGCAGCGGCCGTCGTCATCCTTGCCGGCCACGACGTTCTCTTTGATGAAGGGCGCGCCTATGCGGAACGCCTGGAAGCGGAAGCAGACGTCCGGTGCCACACCTGGCCGGGACAGATCCACGGCTTTCTCTCGATGGGCCGTGCCATTCCCGAGGCCCGTGAAGCGCTCGACACGATCCTCGCGGCTTGGCGCAGCCTGGACCCTCGCGTCAGGACGTAGAGCGGGAGCCTCAGGCGGACTCGCGCATGACGAGGGTCGCCTCGAGGATCACGCGGGACGGTGCCACCTTGCGGTCGGCCTCCTCGTCCTCGATGCTTTTCAGCAGAAGCTCGACGGCCCTGGCCGCGATTTCGGATGCGTTCTGAGCCATCGTCGTCAGCGAAGGGCATGTGTACCGACTGAGCGGATGGTCGTCGTGGCCGGCAATGCGGATATCGCACCCATCCGCCCGCCCGATCTTCAGCCCCGAGGCGAAGGCGGCCGCCATGGCGCCAAAGGCGAAGCGATCGTTGGCGCACAACAGCGTCTTTCCCGGCAGGCCGCCTCTTGCCAGCATTCGCTCCACCTGCTCGTAGCCAAGTCGCTCGAACTCCCACGAGGGGAGCGATTCGCACGCGATCACGAGCGGTTCGTGGCCTTCGCGCTGCATCGTGACGCGGTAGCTGTCCGTCCGCTCGTTGGTATTGGCCATCATATGCGGCACGTCGAGGAAAATCGGCGGTTCGCCGGAGCGACACAGATACTGCACGATCGCCGCAATGCTCTGAGTGTTGTCGTTACCCACAAAGGGAAGATCGAAGGCCGAGGGGCTGTCGAAACAGACGACCGGAATCGCATCGGTGAGGCGCCCAAGTGCCGAACGCCGGGAGCCCGTGCCCAGCGGGGCCACGATCGCCCCCGCAACCTTGAGCGAAAGGAGCGTGCGGACCGCTTCCTCCTCGAGTTCGGGCCGGGTATGCGAAGAAAGCTGCACGGGCCAGAACCCCTTGGCGCGCAGCTCCAGCTCGATCAGCGAAACCACCTGCACGTAGAACGGGTCGGACATGCTCGGAACGAGGATGCCGATGTTCTTCGTCCGCTTGCGGTTCAGATGCCTGGCGAAGAGGTTCGGCTCGAAGTTCGATTTCTTCAGCGCCGCCTCGATACGCTTGCGCGTCACCTCCTTGACCTGTGTCGGATCGTCAAAATATTTCGACAATGTCGGCCGCGACACGCCGCAGGCGGCGGCAAAGTCGTCCATGGATCTGTAAGTCTTTTTAGCCATTCCAATCCTCATCGCGGGGGCGACACTCTACAATCTCACATCGCAGGCTGAAAGGGCTGCCAGCACTGGGAATGGGGATGCAGCGACGAACTTTCGTTTGTTTACGAAAGTAAAGAAAAAACACATCACAAGCAACAGAAACCTCACCAAAAAATTCACGCGCGCAAATTTTTTTTATTACTTTAAATCAAATACTTGATGTGACATTCGACAATAAAATCATTCAACTTGCAATCGTCCCAGTTGACAGTCGGATCGTTCCGGCAGCTACTCATGTCACGATCTTGGGAGAGGATCGCTCACCTGAAAGTCCAATGGGAGGCAGATATGGATTTCAAAAAACTCAGCCACACTCTGAAGACCGCCGCAGCGGTCTGGGCCCTCTGCGCCACGTCGGCCTTTGCCGACACCACCATCGAGTTCATCCAGTGGTGGGAACCGGAAATGCCCGCCGGCGCGCTGCGCGGCATCATGGATGATTTCGAGGCCAAGAATCCCGGCATCAAGGTGACGCTCGTCAGCGGCCCCTATGCCACGACCCGTGACCAGATCGTCGTCGGCGCGGCCTCCGGCACGCTCAGCGATGTTGTCGGCCTTGACGGGGCATGGGTCAACGGCCTCTCGAAGCAGGGCGCCATCGCATCGATGGACGAACTGATGGAGAAGGCCAACTACGACAAGAGCCAGATCGCCGACATCGTCAAGGTCGATGGCAAGAGCGTCATGTTCCCGCTGGCGTCCTTTGTCTATCCCGTCTTCGTCAATCTGGATATCGCCAAGGCATCGGGCGTCGAAACGATGCCCTCGACCCGTAGCGAATTCGCCGAAGCCGCCAAGAAGATGACGGACGCCGCGAAGAACCAGTACGGCTGGGTTCTGCCGCTTTCGCTGCAGTCGCCGAGCGGCATTCAGAACGACGTCATGTCCTGGGTCTGGTCGTCCGGCGCCTCGATGATGAAGGACGGCAAGCCGGACCTCGAAAACGAGGCTGTCGTCGGCACGCTGGAATACATCGAGCAGCTGAACAAGGACGGTGTGATTTCGCCCGGCATCTTTGCCAAGAAGGAACAGGACAAAGTCGAGGAGTTCGTCAACGGCCGCGTCGGCATGATGGTCGATACGCTCGCCCATGTGAACCTGATCCGCGAGCGCAATCCGAAGCTGAACTTCGGCATATCCGCCCTGCCCGCCGCCGACGGCTATACCGGCAAGCGCGGCATGCCCTATGCATCCTGGGGCATCGGCATCAGCGAAGGCAGCGCCCACAAGGAAGAAGCCTGGAAGCTCGTGGAATTCCTGATGAGCCCTGAGATCAACGGGCGGCTTGTCTCCATCGCCAACGCCTTCCCGGGCAACGTTCATGCCAAGCCCGATTTCGTGACCTCCGATCCGATCTTCGCGGAAGCCTTCAAGATCTACCAGAGTGGCTACCCGGCCAACGAATTCGTTGGCCTGCCGGTCGCCGAGGAACTGATGCGCAACATGAACGTCGAGGTGCAGAAGATGTTCGATGGCGGCCAAAGTGCCAAGGATGCCGCTGCAAACACACAGAAGGCCTGGCTCGCCAAGTTCTAAGCCGGCACACTCAACAGCACCGGCAGCGTCGATCATGGCCTGCCGGTGTCGTCGTCAATCCCGGCAAATCGGACAGTCCCGCGATGAACCACTCCATGACGGCCCAGGCCGCAGCACCGCCGAAGGCACACAAGAAGGGCAAGCTTAGCTACAAGACGCTGCGCAAGCTGGTGCCATATCTCTACGTGACGCCGGCCACGCTCCTGCTGGTCCTCCTGATGCTCTTTCCGATGGTAATGGTTCTGCGCTACTCGCTGATGGACGGCGCCATCATGAAGCCGGACGCCGCCTTCGCGGGGCTCCAGAACTACATCGCCATCTTCCAGAACCCGGTCTTCTGGCAGTCCTTGTACCAGACGATCTACTTCACCGTGATGAGCGTGGTCTTCCACTTCATCCTCGGCCTTGCTTTCGCACTGCTGCTCAACACCGATCGTGTCGATCCGCTGATCCGCAGCATCCTGCGCGTGCTCTTCATTCTTCCCTGGCTGTTCACCGCCGTGATCATCGCCATCATCTGGCGCCTGCTGCTCGATCCGAACGGTGTCGTCAACAGCGTGCTGATGGCGCTGCGGATCATCGACTTCAAGGTGGAGTGGTTTTCCTCGACCAGCACGGCCATTCACGCGCTGACATTCGCAAACATCTGGGCAGGATACCCGCTCTTCATGGTCAGCCTGCTCGCCGGCCTCCAGGGCATTCCAAAGGAACTTTACGAGGCGGCCGGCATCGATGGCGCCAATGAATTGCAGAAGTTCTGGTACATCACCATTCCGCAGCTGATGCCCATCATCATCAGCATCTCGTTGCTCGATTTCATCTGGACCATGCAGGTCTTCCCGCTTGTCTGGATGACCACCGGCGGCGGCCCGATCTATGCGACGGAAATGCTGTCCACCTTCACCTACAAGCTGGCCTTCGCCCAATATGAATTCTCACTGGCCTCGGCGAGTGCCATCGTCATCCTCCTCATCTCGATGAGCGTGACGTATTTTTACATCAAGCACCAGCAGCGCAGGTAGTCGGTCATGGCAAAGCGTTCCTTCAAAAACTCGATCCTGCCGACGGCCCTCACCTATCTCGGCCTTGCGGTCGGCCTGGTCTTCGCCGCCTTCCCGATCGTCTGGATGTTCTTCAGTTCGCTGAAATCCAACACGGAGATTTTCGCCCTGCCGCCACGGTTGCTGCCGGACGACTTCACGATTTCGGCCTACCTGACGATCTTCAATGATCCGACGAAGGTGCGCTTCTTCATCAACAGCTACTTCGTTGCCGGTGTCGTGACGGCTCTGACGCTCTTCATCGCGATCCTTACCGCCTACGCCTTCAGCCGCTACTCGTTCCGTTTCAAGAGCACCCTGAACATCTTCATCATCAGCACGCAGACCGTGCCGCCGATTACCCTCCTCATCCCCTATTTCGGCATGGTGGTCGCCTTCCGGATCTTCGACACCTATCTTGCACTGATCCTGACCTATCTGGTCTTCACGCTTCCCTATGCGGTCCTGCTCATGACAGGCTATCTGAACACCTTGCCCAAGGAACTCGACGAAGCCGTTCTGGTTGACGGCGGCTCCAGTTGGACGGCGCTGTGGCGGGTGATCGTTCCTGTGTCGATCCCCGGTATCGTGGCGACGGCAGTCTATACGTTCCTGCTTGCATGGAACGAGTTTCTCTTCGCGCTCACCCTGACCAAGTCCATGGATTTGCGCACCGTACCGATCGGGATCCAACTCCTCATGGGGCAGCACGCCTTCGAGTGGAACGAGATGATGGCCATGAGCGTGCTCGGATCACTCCCGCTGCTCGTGCTGTATCTGGTTGCCCAGCGCTACTTCCTCGCGGGCATGACGGCAGGCTCCGTCAAGAGCTGAGGCCTGCGCAAACAACGGGAAGACCGGAGCTTCAACGCGGCGCAGAAATCGCGCGTCACGATGCTGCTCCCGGCCGCCGCAGGAAAATGGCGAGAACGATGAGAGCGGCGGCCGACACAAGCGCAACGATATAGATCTGCTGGAACGAGCCGCTTTCGTCCTTGAGGACGCCGCCGAGAAAATTCCCGGTCATGGCACCCAGCCCGAGCATGACATTTCCCATGCCAAAAATCAGGGCTGTGGCCCTGGTCGGATAGGCCAGGCTCACATAGGCGGGAATGAGGCCGAAAATCGCGTTGAAGGCCAGCCCGAACAGGGCGGCCCCCAGATAGATCACCACAAGGCTCCGGTGATCGGCAAAGGCTGCGAAAGAGACGCCCAGCAGAAGATAGGCAAGGACCAGGGCTTTCTTCACCGTTATCTTGTCCGCAAGGATACCCATGAGGAATCCGCCGAACATGCCGATGAAACCGATCACCTTCCAGACGTCTCCTGCCGCGTCGATGCCATGGCCAAGCTCATCGCGAACGAAGGCGACAAGATAGTTCTGCGCCGGCATGCAAGAAAAGCCGTTCAGAAACATCATGGCGGGAACCGTGAGATAGGCAGGCTGCGCCAGCGTGCGCAAATCCATGCGCTCCATGGCGCTTCCGGCGGCGCCACGCATCCCGGCAGTCTTTTCCAACCCTGCCAGACGATACCAGCCCCACACGAACAGCAGGCCTGTGAGGGCTGCGACAAAAAACCAGACCGACTGCCAGCCATAGGCCGGCAGCAGGACTGGGATGGCAGACCCGTTGACGAAGACACCGTAGGCCGTACCCGACGACATGAGACCGAGGGCTTTTCCCTGATGTGCTTCCGGAATGAGGGCCTTGGCGACCACGACCATCGGCACCCAGACCGAAGCCGACGCCGCACCGGTAAAGAACAAAGCGACCGCCAGGGCGGTAAAGCCTTCCGTGAGCGGCACGAGCAGCAGGCACAGCGTGCAACAGGCCATCGAGAGAAGAATGAGGCGAGAGGCGCCGATCCTGTTCGTCAGAATTCCGCTGATGAGCGCAGCAATCAGAAAGCCGGCCTGCGATGCCGCCATGATGGTACCGGCGTGCCCGTAATTCAGAGAGAGCGCCGCCAGCATGTCCGGCATGACGGCCGGGAAAAGATAGACCCCGAAGCCGTAGGCCGCCGCAATAAAACCGGTGAACAGGAAGGTCAGGCCAACGGCCCCTGATTTGCGCGCTGGCGGAACGGCTTGATCTGTTGTGGTCACACCACGGCTCCCGGAGGTGCAAAGGGAAGGACAATGGGTCTTGCGGGCCGGCCCGTAATCCATCGGCGGCGGGATCGAGGGACCTGCAGTCCCTTCATTCCGCCCGCGACGCCTATTATCCACATCGCCAAACGGATGGGTATCGCGCGCGCGACGAGCCTCGATCTTATCGCGAATGACCTCTCTTTCACTCAAGCCTCTCTCGCCTGGTCCTTTCCCACAATCCGATCCGTATCAATGGCCGTCGTGGAACCCTGCGCCGATCTCGACCCGAGTCAGCCTCAGGAAGCGTGCCACAATCAATGTCGCCAGAGTGTCCCAAATCGACGGATATATGACATTTGAGACGCCTGAATTTCGTCCTACCATCAGGCAATACATTCCAACCTGATGGCGATTGTCATGACCGAGAATTCGAAAGGCACCGCGCTGATCACCGGCGCATCCTCCGGCATAGGCGCGGTTTATGCCGACCGCCTGTCGCGCCGAGGCTACGACCTCATCCTTGTGGCCCGCAACAGGGCGCGCCTCATGGATCTGGCCAAGCACCTTGCCGATGAAACCGGCCGCGCAGTCGAGGTTATCGCTGCGGATCTCGGTCAAAAGGGTGGCCTTGCTGAAGTCGAGACCCTGCTGCGCGCCGACGCCGGCATAACGATGCTGGTCAACAATGCCGGTGTCGGTGCAACGGCCCCGCTGCTGGCATCAGATATCGACAAGATGGAAGAAATGCTGACGCTGAACGTCAACGCGCTGACGCGGTTGACCTATGCTGCCGCACCCGGCTTCGTGGCCCGTGGCGCGGGGACCGTCATCAACATTGCCTCGATCGCCGGCGTCGCGCCGGAACGGTTGAACGGTGTGTATGGCGCCAGCAAGGCCTTCGTGCTTGCCTTCAGCCTGTCGCTCCAGAGCGAGTTGGTCGGCAAGGGTATCCGTGTGCAGGCCGTTCTGCCGGGGGCGACAGCAACCGACTTCTGGAGCATCGCCGGGACGCCATTGGAACATGTGCCGAGCGAGATCGTCATGTCGGCGGAGGATATGGTCGATGCTGCGCTGGCCGGTCTGGAGATAGGCGAACAGGTCACCATTCCGTCGCTTCCCGACATCGGTGACTGGGCAGCCTACGAGGCCGCCCGGCAGAAGCTCATGCCCAACCTGTCGCGCAGCGTGCCAGCCTCCCGCTACGGCGTCGAGCGCAAAAAGAGGCTATTGTCGGCATAGTCTCGGCCCTGGATGCGTATCAGATTTCTCGCCGTGGCATAAATCTGCTACATACGTCCTTATCAGACAGACGCGGTTCGCCATGCACACAGTCGGCTATGTCATTTTCCCCGGGTTCCAGCTCATGGGCTTTGCCGCGGTGACCGCCTTCGAGATGACTAACCTCCATCTTGGGGAAGCCGCCTACGGCATCGAACTCCTTTCCGAAGCCGGTGGCGAGGTCAGGTCGTCCGCCGGTTTCGGGGTCAATTCGAAAGCCTTCAATCCCCAGGCGAGCTACGACACGATCATGCTGGGCGCCGGCACGGCAATCGAGCCGGTGACGCCGGCGCTGATCAATTTTGCGCAGCACGCCCACCAGACCGCACGGCGGCTGGCCGCGCCCTGCACGGGAGCGTTCATCCTTGCTGAGGCCGGTTTGCTGGACGGCCGCCGTGCGACGACGCACTGGGCCTTCGCCCGACAGCTCAGGGAGCATTTCCCGGCCGTCAGGGTCGAGGAAGATCGAATCTTCATCGTCGACGGTACGGTTTGGACCTCGGCGGGGATGACGGCCGGCATCGATCTGGCACTTGCCATGATCGAGAAGGACCATGGCCAGGCCGTGGCGCGCGCCGTCGCGCGCAAGCTCGTGGTCTACCACCGGAGAGCAGGTGGCCAGTCCCAGTTTTCCGCCCTCCTCGAACTGGACGCGAAATCGGACCGGATCCAGAAATCCATCGGCTATGCCAAGGCCAACCTGCGCAGCCTCCTGTCGGTGGTTAAGCTTGCCGATGCAGCAGGTCTGAGTCCGCGCCAGTTCAGCCGAGCCTTCCGCTCGGAGACAGGGCAGTCGCCTGCCAAGGCTGTCGAGACCTTACGCGTGGAGGCGGCACGGCTGATGATGGAACAGGGGCGCCATTCCATGGACGTGATTGCCACGGAGACCGGCTTTGCAGACAGCGACCGGATGCGCCGGGCCTTCTTGCGAACGCTTGGCCAACCACCTCAGACAATCCGGCGCAATGCGCGGGAAAGCGCTTTGTCCCTATAACCAGCAAACAGGCGATATTCTATCCGCACACTACAGCGCTGCTGAGGGGTGATGGGCGCAGGCCGCCGGTTCAATGAACCCTCGCAAACCACATCCCGAGCGCCCCGCTTCATGCCGGCAATCATGCCCCTTGGGGCTGGCCGTCCATGCAGGGCCGCAGGGTAAGGCTGCCAAACAGCGGGTGGCGAGAAGCAGCAACGCCTCTGGGTGGCAGCATCGCTCCAACGGCCATTGCGTGGCTATGCAAGGCGCACAGCACTCGGAGCCTTGCCGAACCGTGCCGCGGCCAGCGCCAGAGCGTCCTCCCCCGCCGGGAAATGAAGCTGCCCGGAGGTATCGTGCACCGCGGCCCAGACAGCCCTTGCGACGTCAGTCTCCCGGGTGGTCGCCCCGGGATTGGCGAAGGCGGCAAAGATCGGGGCTGCGAAGGGTGTATATTCCGGTGGCACCAGATCCTCCACCTTCACATCCGCGTTCTGCGCGAAACGCGTGGTCGGGCCGTAGCCCGGCTCGACGAGCCGGGTGCGAACTCCGAAGAAAGCGAGTTCGTGCGCCAGCGAGCCTGTAAAACCTTCGATCGCCTGCTTGCTCGCGGTATAGGCCGCCGCGAGCGGCATTGCAGCGAGCGTGACCGTCGACGTGACATTGACGATGACACCCGTGCGCCGTGCGCGCATTTGTGGAATGACCGCCTGGGTCATCGCCATGACACCAAAGGTGTTGGTGTCGAATATCTTGCGGACGTGAGACATCGACATCGCCTCGAACGCACCAACGACACCGATGCCGGCATTGTTGACGAGGGCGTCGATAGGCCCGGCTGCGGTGACGGCGGCCGCAATGCTCTCTTCGTTCGTGACATCGAGCGGCAGGATCCTCAACCGCTCGGAACGGGGGAGAATATCTGCGTTCGGGCGGCGCATCGTTGCGATGACAGTCCACCCGTTGGCGAGGAAATGGCATGCGGTCTCAAGACCGTAGCCGGATGAACTGCCGGTAATCAGGATCGTCTTCACGAGAACCTCCATATGTTGGGGAGGCCCTTCGATAGCGCACGCCGTTTGGATGATATATAATCAGACGTCTAGAATGATTGCTCAATCTTCCAAAACCGCTTGTTCGTATGTCTTGGCGAACCGACCGGGAGGGCAGCCGACGCGCTTTCGGAACGCGGTGCTGAAGGCGCTCGCGGATTCATAGCCGATCTCGTCGGCGATCCGGTCAAGGGGCTTGGTGGCGTTGATCAGTGCATCCTTCGCAAGTGCCATGCGCCAGCGCGCGAGATACTCGATGGGACCGCATCCGAGCACGTCACAAAAGCGGGCGGCAAATGCCGAACGCGACAGGCCCGCGGTCTTTGCCAGATCCGCAACCGTCCAGCGCGCCCTGACATCGGCGTGGATGGCGCGCAATACCCGCGCCAGAACCGGATCCCGCAGCCCCCGGAGCAAGCCGGTCCGGTCCTCGTCATCGTCGATGCCGCGCCACCGCAGGGCTTCGACCAGGAGGATCTCCAGCAATCTCTGCAGCAGCATTTCCTTTCCGGGCTCGTCGCGGACGCATTCTTCCGTGATGAGCTGGATCATCCGGTGAAGCCTGCCGCCGCGCCCCTCCGCCGCCGGGATACGGATGATCGATGGCAACAGCGCCAGCAGCAGCGGAGCATTCGCCTGCTCGATACGAAAGGTGCCGCCCAGCGCGATGAAGTCCGGGTCCCCGTCCTGTTCACCATGCCTGACGGGCCCTTCGCGCGGATCCGTCAAATCCCCTTTGACGTCGGGATGGCTCGCCATCGTGAAAGGTGGCGTCGTCGGGAGGAGGAGGAAGTCGCCCGTCAGGAATCGCACCGGCAACGCTCCCTCGAAGGAGAGCCAGCATTCGCCCTGCAGGACGACCGCAAATCCGGGCGCTTTGTGAGCGGCATAGCGCACGCCCCATGTACTGCGCCCACTGATCGGTTTGGCTATTGCAGTGCTCGGCCGGAGCAATGCAATGACGTCGCTGAAGGGGTCCATGCGGACGATCCGTAATCAATTTAAGACTTCGGATTGTAATCTGTCCGGCAATCTCCGTCGAGATGTCGAACCGCTCGAGGGCGACGACAGGGGAAAGGGTCGAGACTGCCCTGCCTATCCCACCCACCCCGAGCAGGAGCCCGGAGATCATCAAAGATCGCCAGTCGCGCGGAACAAGGGGGCCGTGCAATGGCGGGCGCCCCCGGGGGCGAAAAACTCCCGGAGACATGCGCATGAAGATCGGTGGTGGATGCAGCCTACGTCTTCCGGGTCAGGAAAGTCGTGACGGCCTCGATCTCCGGCTGCCGCACCTCGTGGCCGCCATCGTGCAGCAAGAGCTCGACATTCGCTCCCTTCGCTTCGAAATGGGCAACGAGCGTTTCGGTGAAGGGCAACGGGCAGATCGGGTCGCGCCTTCCGGCTGTCACCAGAATGTCCCGGCCTAGAAGGGTCGGATCCGGCGCCGGCGCCCAGGGGATCAGCGGATGCATCAGCACCGCACGATCGAAAAGGTCGGGCGCCTCGAACAGCACCGAGGCGAGGATGTTCGCACCGTTCGAATAGCCAAGGCCGTAAAGCAGCACGCCTGGATTGGCCTGCTTATGCGCACGGACGAAATCCGCCATCTTGCGCGTGCGAACGGCAAGGTCCTCCATGTCGTAGACCCCTTCGGCCTTACGGCGGAAGAAGCGGTTCGCGCCATGTTCGGAAACATCGCCGCGGGGCGAAACGATGCCGGCCGCAGGCAGGATCTGGCCGACGAGGCCTGTGAACTGATGCTCGTCACCACCCGTTCCATGGAAGGTGAAAACGAGCGGCGCGCCAGGTGCCGGCGCTTTGGAGACGTGTTGGTACGCGTCGCGGGACATGCGAATCTCCTTTGCAACGAATCCGCAAGCAACCGTGGACGGCTGGCGGAAGTGTTTGAATGAAGGGGCCGCCGAAGATGGCCGGCGGCCGGGGTCGGCCTAATCGACGATGGGCGGCAGGATCTCTTCGATCCGTTCGCGCAGATGGGCGTGCTGACGCGGAAGTTTCAGCGCCTCTCCGAGATGCGCGGTGTCCTCGTCCCGGTTGAAGCCGGGCTCGTTCGTTGCCACCTCGAACAGCACGCCGCCGGGCGTGCGGAAATAGATGGCGAAGAAATAGTCGCGGTCGATGACCGGCGTAACCTGGTAGCCGGTATCCATCAGCGCCTTGCGCACCTCGGCCTGGGCGGCACGATCTTCGACGGCGAAGGCGACATGGTGAACGGAGCCCGCTCCCTGCCGCGCTGCCGGCGCGCCAGGCAACACTTCGAGATCGATGAAATCGGCGCCGTTGCCGTCCTTGACGGCATATCGTGTCAGGTCGCCGCGACGATCGATTTCCTCGTAACCCATGAACGTCAGCAGTTCGCCGGTGGCCCCGCCGTCGCGCAACCGCATGGTCACGCCATGAAAGCCGTGCACGCCATCGTCACCGGGCACCGGTCCGCCGGCAAAAGGCAGCCGCCGATCACCATCGACCTCAGCAAGAGCAAAGCCGTCACCGTCGGGGCCGAGGAACCGCAGGCGCCTCTCGCCGAAGGCTTCATCTCCGGCGAGGCCAACAAGACCCTTTCCGGCAAATCGTTCCTTCCAATAGCCGAGCGAGCCCTTCGGCACAGAGAACACGGTTTCGGAAACTTCGCCCGCCCCGCGGTTGCCCTTGGCGATGTGCGGGAAGGGAAAATAGGTCATGACCGTGCCGGCCGAGCCGTTTTCGTCGCCATAGTAGAGGTGGTAGACGTCCGGCGCATCGAAATTCACGGTTTTCTTGACCCGACGCAGACCGAGCGTCTTGGTGAAGAAATCGTTGTTTTCCTGGGCGTCGGCAGCCATGGAGGTGACGTGATGCAAGCCTTTGATCTGGGTAAGCATGGTGTTATCCTCACTCGTGGATATCTTCGTTGAGCAACAGATAAATCCGCAGGCGCCAAATAAAAATAGACATAATAATGCATTTATTATTGACTTAATCGCAATTGTTTGTGGCTGCCGCCGAGCGTTGCATGCAGCACCGGGCTGGCCTAAAGTCGCGCAACATCCGGTCTCGCCTTGATGATATCGCTCAGCCGGAGGGATTGAGAGTTTGCCGTTGACGTTTCCAGAAAAAGAACTCAGCTGCGTAGGCCTCTGCTTCGGGACACCTGAAGCGCCCAGCCTCACCACCGTCCCCATCAAATCCGCCACCTTCTCCGTCACCAGTATCCGCAAGGATCTCGGCGTGGGAGAACCGTGCGACATCCGTCTTCCCGCCTGCAGCGCCTATTTTCTCATGCTCTATCTCGATGATGTGGATCATGCGGATATCCGGCCGGACGGAACATGCACGCCAGTTCGCTGCTACGAGCGCGGATCGATCTGCCTGGTCGATCTCGACGAAGGGGCCGCCATTCGCCTGCACAGCCGGCTGAACGCCTTGGCCTTCGTCCTGCCGAAGTCGCTTTTCGAGGAGGCCGCAACCCTTTCCAAAAGCACGGAAAAGCGCCGGCTAGCCTGCCGGCGCGGCAGGCCGGACAGCGTGCTGAGCAATCTCGGGACGGCCCTCCTCGTCTTGCTCGGAGGCGGCCGACAACCCTCGCCGCCCGCGCTGTTGCGTCACATGGCGGTCGCCATCTGCGCCCATCTCCTGCATCAGTATGGCGAAACGCCCGACGATGCCTCGGCAGCCACGCCGCAGTCATCCCGCCCGGGAGCAGCAGTGCCGGAAAATGGCCATGCCGTGCAGCACGGTGAGCCACCGCTTTCCCTTCTCGCCACGGCCGCGGGCCTTGCCGAGGATGAATTCCTGAAAGAATTCAAGGACGCGACGGGCCTGACACCCGCACAATGGCTGATATGGATCCGCGCAGAGCGCGCCAGAGAAACTGACGACGGTTTTACACGAACCTTCCGCCAGCACGCATATACGGACCGCCTTTACTAAGGAAAATCCTTTGCCTCGGCAGGGGGAAAACACGCACTCTTTATCCGTCCATCAACCAATTGCAGGAGGACACGGTGAACGACGCAGACCCGATCGACCCGACCGCCGCCCTGCACCGATCGACCCTGCATGCCGCGCCACTCGTCATCACGCGGCTGAGCTGTGACCGGGACGATCTTGCTCCTGATCCACCGAGCGTGCGGGAGGAAGCCTTCCACATCATCACGCAGCTGCGCGACTTCCGGCTGCACCGGCTGTGGCGGGGCGAGGCGCTGGTCTTCGAAGGCGGGCACCCCAAGGGAGCGCTTGCCATCACCGATCTTCGCGAGGAATGGCGCTGCCATCATCTTTCGCCCTTCGACAATGTCCGCTTTCAGGTTCCCTTCTGGCATGTTCGTGCCTTCGCCGACGAGCTGGGCCGACCCGAACTGTCGGGCTTCAAATGCCCGCCCGGCACGGTCGATGCCGTCGTGCTCGGCCTCGCCCAGGCACTGCTGCCGGCGCTGGAACGGCCGCGGGAGGCCAGCCGCCTGTTCGTGGACCAGGTCAGCCTGGCCATCCTGACGCACCTCACTCAAACCTATGGCGGCGTCTACTTCCCCGCCGAGCGCAAGGGCACGCTGGCGTCCTGGCAGGAAAAACGCGCGTTGGAATTCCTTTCCACACGCCTCGACGGCCGGTTCTCGATTGCCGAGCTGGCGGAAAGCTGTGAACTGTCACAAAGCTATTTCATAAAGGCCTTCAAGGCGAGCTTCGGGCGCACGCCCGCGCGCTGGCTTATGGAATATCGTATTGCCCACGCCAAGGACCTGCTGCGCACCGACATCTCCATCGCCGAGATCGCTATCAGCTGCGGCTTTGCCGACCAGAGCCATCTGACGAAGACCTTCTCCGCGGTGACGGGTGAGACGCCGGCGCGCTTCCGCCGCGACAACCGACCCTAAAATTTCTGGATTGGCGAACCCGGCCCGCACGGCGTAAATTGCCTCGGGGGGAGACAAGATTCAGAGGAATGAAGCCGTGAGCAATGCCTCTTCGATGACGGCTGTCCCCTTGCCCCGGGACACCCTGGGGTGCAGCCTCTCCCGGCTTGCGGAGGACCGCCGCATCGATGCCGGCGGCATGACGTTCTATCGCAAGAAGGCGGAGAAGGCGCCGCCCGAGCCCGTAGCGACGCCTGCCACCAGCCGCGGCTACCTGCTGGGGCTCTCGCTTGCCGGCGGCCACCGGCGACGAATTTACCAACCGCACCATTCGACCCTGCACGACTTCGCGGAGAACACCGTCTATCTGCGCTCCTTCCAGGATGCCTATCGCGCCGAGCTTACCGGGTCATTCGACTTCGCGCTCATCGAGATCGGCCCCTGCGCGATCGAGCGCATGGCCGACAGTGCAGACCTCGAAGGCGTCAGCGGGCTACGGGCTTGCAATGCGCAACCCGATCCCGTGCTGGGTGTACTGATGGGCGCGCTTTTTGCCCCGACGAACGATCAACTGGAACGCAGCGCCCTATTCGTCGACCAGCTCTCGGTGGCGATCGGCATTCACGTCACACACCGCTACGGCGATGCCGGCCGCACAACGGCGGCCGCGCGGGTTGCCGGCCGCCGCCTTTCGCCGCGCCATTTGGCCATGATCCGGGAATGGATGCGCAACCGTCTCGGCGGCGACCTTTCCATCCGAGAACTGGCGCATGCCTGCAACCTTTCCGAGGGGGCTTTCCTGAGAGCTTTTCGCGCGACGGCCGGCAAGACGCCACACCAGTTCCTTATGCAGGAACGCATGGACCAGGCGCGCGACCTGCTTGCTCGTTCCGTGCTCTCGATCAGCGAGATCGCAGCGGCCTGCGGCTTTGCCGACCAGAGCCATTTCACGCGGATTTTCTCCCGTGTCGCCGGGATTTCGCCGGGGGCCTGGCGGCGCAGCCGGAGGTTCTGACCAGAGGTACCGTCAGCGTGCAAAGGCACGAAAATTCAACTCAGAAACCTGACAAAATGTTCAAAAGACAGACATAGGCGACAAGAACGACAGAAGGCGGAAAGGCATAGTTCGGGTTCCGGAGACCTCCAACCGGCATCCAGAAAGGGAGAAGTCCATGACCCCGAACGCCACGCCCACCCCAGGCAGCCTCCTGATATCCCCCGCCGACCACACGCTGATCATGATCGACTTCCAGTCGCAGATGTCCTTTGCGACCAAATCGATCGACGCGGTGAACCTGCGCAACAATGCGGCTCTCGTCGCCCATGGCGCAAAGGGGTTCGGCGTCTCGACGATCCTGACGACGGTTGCCGAGAAGACCTTTTCAGGGCCGATGTTCAGCGAGATCACCGACGCCTTTCCCGGCCAGCCGCTGCTTGACCGCACCTCGATGAACACCTGGGAAGACGCCGCTGTGATTGCCGAGGTCAACCGCATCGGCAAGAAGCGGCTGGTCATGTGCGGCCTGTGGACCTCGGTCTGTATCGTCGGTCCGTCCCTATCGGCGCTCGACCAGGGCTTCGAGGTCTATGTTATCGCCGATGCCTGCGGTGACATCTCCACAGAAGCTCATGACCGCGCCATGGACCGCATGGTGCAGGCGGGCGTGCGCCCGATGACTGCCCTGCAATACCTGCTCGAGCTGCAGCGCGACTGGGCCCGGGCCGAAACCTACGAGTTGACGACAGGCATCGCAAAAAAATTCGGCGGCGCTTACGGCCTCGGCATCATCTACGCCAAAACCATGTTCGGTGCGTCCGAGGGCCATTGAGCCGTTTGCCTTACCCCTCTGCAGGCTCTGCTCCTGCTGTGAGGCGCTCGATCCGTGATGGAGGACGCAGCGATGAAACTGTATCTGCTCTCGCTCGGCGCCGGCCTGCTCGTCGGCGTGATCTACAGCCTTCTCAATGTGCGCTCCCCAGCGCCGCCGGTGGTCGCACTGGTCGGTCTCCTCGGCATGCTTGCCGGAGAGCAGCTCGTGCCGCTCGCCAGATCGCTCTGGAGCCGGGAGATGGCAGGCCAATCCTGGCTGCACCATCACGTCAAACCGCACGTCTTCGGTGAACTGCCGAAGGGAGGCGAACCGCCAGACAGGAAACAGACATGATGCCGACACGCCGCAATTTTCTGGGTGCAACGGCCGCCGCCCTTGCTTTGGGCAGTGGCGTTTCCGCGCGTGCCCAACAGGAGCCCGAAGCGATGACCGCTGACCTCATCCTCCGCAATGGCCGTTTTACGACCCTCGACCGCAGCAGGCCGAAGGCGAGCGCCGTGGCGATTGCCGCCGGCACCTTCCTTGCCGTCGGCGAGGAGCAGGAGGTGATGGCGTTTGCCGGGCCTGCCACGCGGGTCATCGACCTCAAGGGCCGAAGCGCACTGCCCGGCCTTTGCGACAACCATACCCACGTCGTGCGCGGTGGCCTCAACTTCAACATGGAACTGCGCTGGGACGGCGTGCGCTCGCTGGCCGACGCCATGGATATGCTGAAGCGGCAGGTGGCAAACACGCCGCCACCACAATGGGTGCGCGTCGTCGGCGGTTTCACCGAACACCAGTTCGCCGAAAAGCGGCTGCCGACGCTCGATGAGATCAATGCCGTGGCACCCGACACCCCGGTCTTCCTGCTTCATCTCTATGACCGGGCGCTGCTCAACGGCGCCGCGCTCAGAGCCGTCGGCTACACCCGGGACACGCCGAACCCGCCCGGCGGCGAGATAAGCCGCGATGAGAAGGGCAATCCGACAGGCCTGCTTCTGGCAAAACCCAATGCCGGCGTCCTCTATTCGACGCTCGCCAAGGGACCGAAGCTCCCCCTCGACTACCAGGTCAATTCTACCCGGCATTTCATGCGCGAACTGAACCGGCTCGGCGTCACCTCCGTCATCGATGCCGGCGGCGGCTTCCAGAACTATCCGGATGACTATGCCGTCATCCAGAAGCTCTCCGACGAGAACCAGATGACCGTGCGGCTGGCCTACAACCTCTTCACCCAGAAGCCGAAGGAGGAGAAGGAAGACTTCCTCAACTGGACGAAATCCGTCAAATACAAGCAGGGCAACGACTACTTCCGGCACAACGGCGCAGGCGAGATGCTCGTCTTCTCCGCCGCTGACTTCGAGGACTTCCGCGAGCCCCGGCCGGACATGCCGCCGGAAATGGAAGGAGACCTCGAGGCGGTCGTGCGGATCCTTGCAGAAAATCGCTGGCCCTGGCGCTTGCACGCCACCTACGATGAAACGATTTCCCGCGCTCTCGACGTGTTCGAGACGGTGAACCGCGACATCCCCCTCGCCGGTCTCAACTGGTTCTTCGACCATGCCGAGACAATTTCGGAACGCTCGATCGACCGTGTCGCCGCGCTCGGCGGCGGTATCGCCGTACAGCATCGCATGGCCTTCCAGGGCGAATATTTCGTCGAGCGCTATGGGCATGCGGCCGCGGAAGCGACGCCACCAATCGCCCGCATGCTGGAAAAGGGCGTCAAGGTCTCCGCCGGCACGGACGCGACCCGCGTCGCCTCCTACAATCCCTGGATCTCGCTCGCCTGGATGATCACCGGAAAGACGGTGGGCGGCACCGCGCTCTATCCACGCCGCAACTGCCTTGATCGCGAAACGGCGCTTCGGATGTGGACGGAAAATGTCACCTGGTTCTCCAACGAGGAGGGCAGGAAGGGTCGCATCGAAGTGGGCCAGTTCGCCGATCTCGTCATCCCCGACAAGGACTTCTTCACCTGCGCAGAAGACGAAATCTCCTTCCTGACCTCCGACTTGACGATGGTCGGTGGAAGGGTTGTCTATGGCGCAGGCGACTTCGACGACCTCGACGAAAACCCTGTGCCGCCGCCCATGCCCGACTGGTCCCCGGTCAGGACCTTCGGCGGCTACGCGGCCTGGGCGGAGCCGGAAGGCGCGGGCAGACGATCATTGCGCCGGGCGGCGATCTCGGCATGCGGCTGCGCCAGCGCCTGCGGCGTGCACGGCCACGACCATGCCGCCGCCTGGACATCGAAACTGCCGGTCGGCGATCTCAAGGGATTCTTCGGCGCGCTCGGCTGCGCCTGCTGGGCGGTATGAGGAGAATGCGTCCGGCGCACCCATGGGGCAATTGATATTCGAATAGTGGAAAACAGAGAGATAGGCATCATGTCCGCAACCATGGAACAGCGCGCCGCCAGGGTCTGCGCGCGCTTCGTCATCAACCATCCGGTGCGCTGGATCGCGCTGCTGGGCCTGTGCGCCGCCTACATCCAGGGCAGCGTGATGAAACTCTTCGACTTCAACGGCGCGATCGCCGAGATGGAGCATTTCGGCCTTACCCCGGCTGCCCCCATCGCCGCGACCATCATTTTCTTCGAGCTTGCCTGCTCGGCCATGGTGCTCTCCGGCTTCTGGCGCTGGATCGGCGCGCTGGCGCTTGCCGGCTTCACGCTCATGGCGACCTTCATTGCGCTGCGCTTCTGGGAAATGCCATCCGGCATGCCACGCATGATGGCCACCAACTCCTTCTTCGAGCATCTCGGACTTGCGGGTGCGTTCGTGCTGGTCGCCTGGTATGATCTGCACCGCTGGAAGAACGGCGCGAAAGAGGACTGGAGCTGATGGCCGAAGCCCCCAACACCCCTCGCGCGGGCGCGTTCGCCCCGCTACGCCAGAAGGTCTTCGCCGTGCTGTGGGTGGCGACGATCATCGGCAATATCGGTACCTTCGTGCGCGATGTTGCCAGCTCCTGGCTGGTGACGGACCTGTCGGCGGCACCGGCGGCGGTGGCGCTCATCCAGGCCGCATCCACCTTTCCGATCTTCCTGCTGGCTATTCCTGCGGGCGTGCTCTCCGACATCCTCGACCGCCGAAAATTCCTGATCGCCATCCAGCTCATCCTCGCCTCGGCGAGCCTCTGCCTGCTGGCCCTGTCAGCGACGGGCCTGCAGACGGTCACCTCGCTCGTCGCCTTCACCTTCGTCGGCGGCATTGGCGCGGCGCTGATGGCTCCCACCTGGCAGGCGATCGTTCCGGAACTGGTGACAAAGGGGGACGTCAAGGGCGCCATCGCCCTCAACTCGTTGGGCATCAACATTTCGCGGGCGATCGGTCCAGCGCTTGGCGGTGTCCTGCTCGCCTCCTTCGGGGCTGCCGTCACCTATGGCGTCGATGTCATCAGCTACGTGTTCGTCGTTTCCGCCCTCCTGTGGTGGCGGCGAAAAACGGAAGGCGAGGACGCGCTTTCCGAACGGTTCTTCGGTGCCTTCCGCGCCGGCCTGCGCTATGCCCGATCGAGCCGGGACCTGCATGTCGTCCTGGTGCGCGCAGCGGTCTTCTTCGCCTTCTCCAGCGCAGTCTGGGCGCTGTTGCCGCTGGTGGCGCGCAATCTTCTCGGCGGCACGGCGGGATTTTACGGCGTGCTGCTCGGCGCGGTCGGGGCCGGCGCAATCGGCGGCGCCTTCCTGATGCCGCTGCTGCGCACCCGGCTCGATGTGGACGGGCTGATGCTGCTGGCGGCCCTCGCTGCAGCACTGGTGATGGCGGCGCTCTCCCTTGCCCCACCGCAATGGGTGGCCATCCTGTTGCTGCTTCTCCTCGGTGCCGGCTGGATCACCGCGCTCACCACGCTCAACGGCACGGCCCAGTCCGTGCTGCCCAACTGGGTGCGCGGCCGCTCGCTCGCCATCTATCTCACCGTGTTCAACGGGGCGATGACAGCGGGGAGCCTCGCCTGGGGCACGATCGCCGAAGCGCTCGGCATCGCCACGACGCTCCTCGTCGCGGCTGCCGGCCTCGTCATAGCCGGCCTTGTCTTCCACCGGCTGCACCTGCCCAGGGGCGAGGCGGATCTGGTGCCTTCCAACCATTGGCCCGAACCCTTGACCGCCGAACCCGTCGACCATGACCGTGGCCCCGTGCTGATCACCGTGGAGTACCGCATCGACGACGCCGACCGCACGGCATTCCTTCAGGCCCTCCATCGCTTCTCTACTGAACGACGGCGTGACGGCGCCTATGGCTGGGGCGTGACCGAGGATGCAGCCGATCCGAACATCGTCCTCGAATGGTTCTTCGTCGAATCCTGGGCCGAGCACCTGCGCCAGCATCGCCGCGTTTCCAAGGCGGATGCCGATCTCCAGGAGGATGTGCGCCGGTTCCATCGTGGCGGAGAACCACCCCGCGTCCGACACCTGCTGGCCGCCGGAAAGCACTGAACGCCATCGCAGGCCAATGCATTCCCGCCGGTAAGCCAGCCTCTTCACAGGGCTCCCGGCAGACGCCGGAGCCACCACCGTTGCCGCCCAAGCCATAACCAAGCAAGGAGCATACTGATGAGCACCATCACGACGAAAGACGGGACCCGGATTTTCTACAAGGATTGGGGCAAGGGCCAGCCGATCCTGTTTTCCCACGGCTGGCCGCTTTCGGCAGACGCCTGGGATGCGCAGATGCTGTTCTTTGGCCGGAACGGTTTTCGTGTCATCGCCCATGACCGGCGCGGCCATGGGCGGTCTGACCAGCCCTGGAACGGCAATAACATGGATCAATATGCCGACGACCTTGCGGAGCTGATCGAAAAGCTCGACCTGAAAGACCTCGTCATGATCGGCCACTCCACCGGTGGCGGCGAGGTCGTCCACTATATCGGCCGCCACGGCACTGCCCGCGTAGCGAAGGTCGTGCTGGTCGGCGCCGTGCCACCCCTGATGCTGAAGACCGATGCCAATCCCGAGGGCACGCCGCTGGAGGTTTTCGACGGCATTCGCGCGGGAACAGCGAACAACCGTTCGCAATTCTTCAAGGACCTGACCATGCCCTTCTATGGCTTCAACCGTGACGGCGCGAAGGCCAGCGAGGGCCGGCGTCAATCCTTCTGGCTGCAGGGCATGATGGGCTCTATCAAGGGTCACTACGACTGCATCCACGAGTTCTCCGAGATCGACTACACCGAAGACCTGAAGAAGATAGATCGCCCAACATTGATCGTGCACGGCGATGACGACCAGATCGTGCCGGTTGCCGCCTCCGCGGAAAAATCTGCAAAGATCGTCAAAGATGCGAAACTGCTCGTCTACAAGGGCGGTTCGCACGGCCTTGCCGAAATCGACGCCGAAAAATTCAACGCCGACGCGCTCGCCTTTATCAACGGCTGAGCGTTTGGAACACCAGCGCCGGGCAAGGCCCGGCGCTCCTCCTCAAACACCCCAGACGATCGCCTCTTCATGCCGCTTGATGAGGTGCTTCAGCGTATCGAACCCAGCCTGCACATGGCGGGCGAAGTGATCGACCGCCGGCATGCGTGGCGCATCGCCGCGCTTCAGAAGGCCAAGTGCACGCTCGGGATGCGGCACGTTGATGGGCAACGCCGTGATCGATTTCTCATTCCGCTGGGCAAAGACCACGCCGTGCGGCAGCACGGTAAGTGCATCGGTGCCCTTCAGGTAGTTGACGACGCTGAACAACGAGCCGCCGGTATAGCGGATGCGCAGCTCCGTCGCGCCGAAGGAGAGCAGCATGCTGCGCAGGTCTGCCAGCAGCGGGCTGCCCGGCGGCGGGGCGACCCAGGGGTAATCCAGCAGATGCGACGGCTGCGGCCGGCGCTTGAGGAGCAGCGGATGCGTGACGCGGCAGGCGACGACGTTGCGGCCGGGCAGGATCTGCTGGAATTCGAGGCCCGAGCCTTCGTCGAGGATATCGATGGGGCAGATGGCAAGGTCGATCTGGTCGGCCTTGAGGGCTGCGCGCAGGTCCGGGAAATAGCCGTAGATCTGGTCGATGCGCACATCCGGATGCTGGGTCTGGAAGGTCGCGATCATGTTTGAGATCAGCGCATCCATGAAGAAGGGCGTGCCGCCGATGCGCACCGTGCCGCCCTTGCCGACGCGAAAACTCTCGATCGTATCGGAAGCCTTGCGCGAGGCGGCGAGCATGACCTGGCCGTGATCGGCGAGCGCCCGGCCGAGCGGTGTCGGCTGAAGGGGGCGGCGGCCCTTGAGGAACAAGGGTTCACCGAGGCGCTTTTCCAGCATGGAGAGCGTGCGCGAGACGGCGGGCTGGGCAAGGCCGAGCAGCGCCGCGCCCTCGGTGACGCCGCCCGTCCTGACGACGGCGGCAAGCTGGATCAGGTGGCGCTCGTCTATCTTCATAACGATCCGTTATATTCCTGCCGAACAAAATCATCAATGCCCATGCCGCGCCTTGCTACAGTCTCCTCAAGGTTGGAGGAAACAGCATGGCCGTCCCTGTCGATACCCTCGCCTCCTCGGAGGTGTTTTCCCGGCGGCTTACAGCCGTTGGAGAGGGGCCGTTGCGGCAGGCGCTGATCGGCACGGTGACGCATCTCCACGCCCTCATCCGCGAATTGAAGCCGACGCCCGCCGAGTGGCGCAGCCTGATCGCCTTCCTCACCGATGTCGGCCACGCCTCGGATGACCGGCGGCAGGAATGGGTGCTTTTGTCGGACCTGCTCGGCGCGACGGCGCTGGTCGAGGAGGTGAACGCCCATCGCCCGAAACAGGCGACGCCGGGCACGCTGCGCGGTCCGTTCTTCCGTGCCGATGCGCCGGCCCGGGCGCTGGGCAGCGATATCTCGCTCGACGGCGTCGGCGAGCGCCTCGCCGTCTTCGGTCGTGTGGTCGATCTCGACGGCGAACCCGTCGCGGGGGCGGAGATCATCACGTGGCAGGCCAACGCCGCCGGGCTCTACGAGAACCAGCAGCCCGATCTCCAGCCGGAGTTCAACTTGCGCGGCCTTTTCCGCACGGATGGCGAGGGGCGCTTCCATTATCTCACCGTCCGGCCCGCCGGCTATGGCGTGCCCGACGACGGGCCGGTCGGCGCGCTGCTGCTGAAGGCCGGCCTGCCGCTGCGCCGCCCGGCGCATCTGCAATTCCTGATCAAGGCATCGGGTTTCGAAACGCTTGTCACCCACCTCTACGACGGCAGCGATCCACATCTCGCCGAAGACCCGCTCTTCGCCGTCAAGCCGGAACTCGTCTGCCGTTTCGAGCGGATGGGGGAAAAACCCTGCTGGCGGCTCGATTTCACCTTCGTGCTGGCGCGCGCAAAACAGGGAGCAAGGGCATGAGCCGCGATTTCGTCTATTCCACCAGCCCGGCCCATATCGTCTTCGGCGCCGGCAAGGCCGCAACGGTCGGCGACTGGATCGACCGCATCGGCGCCCGCCGCGCCCTCGTGCTGGCAACGCCGCACCAGAAGGCGGATGCGGAGAGGCTGGCGGAAACGCTGGGCGCCCGTGCGGCCGGGGTTTTCGCCGGGGCGGTCATGCACACGCCCGTCGATGTGACGGAACAGGCGATGGATGTGGTGCGCCGGACCGCGGCGGACGCGGTCGTCTCGCTCGGCGGCGGCTCGACGACGGGGCTCGGCAAGGCGATCGCTTATCGCACCGACCTGCCGCAGATCGTCATCCCCACCACCTATGCCGGTTCGGAGGTGACGCCGATCCTCGGCCAGACCGAGGGCGGGCGCAAGACGACGGTGCGCAGCGCCAGCATCCTGCCGGAGGTGGTGATCTACGATCCCCAGCTCACCCTCGGCCTGCCGGTCGGCATGAGCGTGACGAGCGGCCTCAACGCCATGGCCCATGCGGTGGAAGCGCTTTACGCCGAGGATCGCAACCCCGTTTCCTCGCTGATGGCTGTCGAGGGCCTGCGTGCCTTCCGCAAAAGCCTGCCCGGCATCATCGAAAAACCCGGCGACGGCGAGGCGCGGGCGGAGGCGCTTTACGGCGCCTGGCTCTGCGGCACGGTGCTCGGTACGGTCGGCATGGCGCTGCACCACAAGATCTGCCACACGCTCGGCGGCACCTTCGATACGCCCCATGCCGAGACCCATGCGATCATGCTGCCGCACACTGCGGCCTTCAACGCCGTCGCCGTGCCCGATCTGCTCGCCCCCGTGGCGGAGATTTTTGGCGGTTCGGTCGGCGGCGGGCTCTGGGATTTCGCCAGGGCGGCGGGAGCGCCGCTGGCGTTGAGGGATCTCGGCCTTTCGGAAGGCGATCTCGACCTTGCCGCCGATATCGCCACGCAAAACCCCTATCGCAATCCGCGCGCAATCGACCGGCCGTCGATCCGCGCGTTGCTGCAGGCGGCCTGGGAGGGCCGGCGGCCGGACTGACAACACCCTTCGGGAGGAAGGGAACGGGAGGAGGAACCCATCATGTTTACGAGACGCGATTTCCTGAAGACGACGGCCGCCGGCGGCGCCGCGGCCCTGACATCCGGCCTCTCCATGCCGGCGCTGGCGCAGAATGCGGCCATCAAGCTCGGCTATGTGAGCCCGCAGACCGGCCCGCTCGCCGCCTTCGGCGAAGCCGACAGTTTTGTCATTGACGCCTTCCTTTCGGTCGCCAAGGCCAAGGGGCTGAACTACGAGATTGTTGTCAAGGACAGCCAGTCGAACCCCAACCGGGCGGCGGAGGTGGCAAAACAGCTCATCGTCGACGACGAGGTGAACCTGGTGCTCGTCGCCTCGACGCCGGAGACGACCAATCCGGTTGCGACGACCTGCGAGGCGGAGGGCATGCCCTGCATCTCCACCGTCGCGCCCTGGCAGCCCTGGTTCATCGGCCAGCAGGGCAATCCCGGCGATCCCGCCTCGTGGAAACCCTTCGACTACGCCTACCACTTCTTCTGGGGGCTGGAGGACGTCATCGCCGTCTTCACCAACATGTGGGCGCAGGTCGAGACCAACCGCAAGGTCGGCGGCCTCTTCCCAAATGATGGTGACGGCAATGCCTGGGGCGACAAGGTGGTCGGCTTCCCGCCCGTGCTCGAAAAGATGGGCTATTCGCTGAACGATCCCGGCCGCTACCAGAACATGACCGACGATTTTTCCGCGCAGATCAATGCCTTCAAGGCGGGCCAGTGCGAGATCATCACCGGCGTCGTCATCCCGCCCGATTTCACCACCTTCTGGAACCAGGCCAAGCAGCAGGGTTTCGTGCCGAAAGTGGCCTCGATCGGCAAGGCGCTGCTCTTCCCGCAGGCGGTGGAGGCGCTGGGCACGGCCGGGCACAATCTGTCCTCGGAAGTCTGGTGGTCGCCGAGCCATCCGTTCAAATCCTCGCTGACGGGCGAAAGCTCGGCCGAGGTCGCGGCCGCCTTCACCAAGGCGACCGGCCGGCCCTGGACGCAGCCGATCGGCTTTGCCCATGCCCTCTTCGAACTCGCGGTCGATGCGCTCTCCCGCGCCGAGGACCCGACGGACGGCGACGCGGTCGCCGCGGCCATCGCCGCGACGAAGCTCGATACGCTGGTGGGCAATGTCGCCTGGGGCGGCGCGGGCCTGCCGCCCTTTGCGGCGAAGAACGTGGCGAAGACGCCGCTCGTCGGCGGCCAGTGGCGGCTGAAGGAGGGCGGTGGCTACGACCTCGTCATCACCGACAACAAGACCGCGCCGGCCATTCCCGTCGGCGGCACGATGGAAGCGATCGCCTGAGCGTGAGGAAGGCCTGCGGGTGAGAAAACCCGCAGGCTTGGAGGATACCCATGACATTGCTTGAACTCGACAAGGTCTCGAAGAAATTCGGCGCGCTGACCGTCGCTGACAGCATCAGCTTTTCCGTGGCGGAGGGCGAGGCGCTCGGCATCATCGGCCCGAACGGCGCCGGCAAGTCGACGCTGTTCAACCTGATCAACGGCACGATCGCCGCCGACAGCGGCACGATCCGTTTTTCCGGCGCCGACGTCACCCGCACGCCGCCGATGGCGCGCTGTCTTTCGGGCATGGGGCGCACCTTCCAGATCCCCCAGCCCTTCGAAAAGCTGACCGTGTTCGAAAACCTGCTCGTCGCCGGCAGTTTCGGCGCCAGGCGCAGCGAGGCGGAGGCCTATGACCATTGTGCCGAGATTCTCAGCGAAACCGGCCTTCTCGACAAGGCCAATGTGCCGGCCGGCGGCCTGACGCTGCTCCAGCGCAAACGCCTGGAACTCGCCCGCGCGCTCGCCACCGAGCCGCGCCTCCTGCTGCTCGACGAGATCGCCGGCGGGCTGACGGAGGGCGAATGCCTGTCGCTCGTCGCCACCATCCGCGCCATCCATGCCAAGGGCGTCGCCGTCATCTGGATCGAGCATGTTCTGCATGCGCTGACATCTGTCGTCGAGCGGCTGCTGGTGCTGAATTTCGGCCGGGTGATCGGCATCGGCGCGCCGGACGAGATCATGGCCTCACGCGAGGTCAAGGAAATCTATCTGGGGATCGAGATATGACCGCGCTCCTCGAAACCAGGGGGCTCACCGCCTTCTACGGCGATTTCCAGGCGCTGTTCGGCGTCGATATCCGCGTCGAGGCCGGCGAGACCATCGCCATTATCGGCGCCAACGGCGCCGGCAAGACGACGCTGATGCGCGCCATCTCCGGAGTGCTGAAGAGCGCCGCCGAGACCATCCACTGCCGCGGCGAGGCCATCGGCGCGCTCGCGGCGCCCGACATCCTCTCGCGCGGCGTCGCCATGGTGCCGGAAGGACGGCGTCTCTTTCCCTCGCTGACCGTCGAGGAGAACCTGCTCATCGGCGCCTATGGCAAGCGCCGCGGCGTCTGGACGCTCGACAGCGTCTACACGCTCTTCCCGATCCTGAAGGAGCGCCGCAACAACCCGGCGACGGCGCTCTCCGGCGGCCAGCAGCAGATGGTGGCGATCGGCCGGGCGTTGATGGCCAATCCGGATGTGCTGCTCTGCGACGAGATCAGCCTTGGCCTTGCCCCCGTCGTGGTGCGCGACATCTACGCCGCCTTCCCGCGCATCCGCGCCTCGGGCGCCTCCATCGTCATCGTCGAGCAGGATATCGGCCAGGCGCTGAAGGTGGCGAGCCGCGTCTATTGCATGATGGAGGGGCGCATCACCCTGTCAGGCCGGCCGGACGATCTGAGCCGCGACGCCATCCACGCCGCCTATTTCGGAGCCCAGCGCCATGAGCCTCATTGATACCATCGTCCAGGGCGTTTTGCTCGGCGGGCTCTATGCGCTGTTCGCGGCGGGCCTCAGCCTCGTCTTCGGCATCATGCGGCTGGTCAACCTCGCCCATGGCGACCTCATCGTGCTCGCCGCCTTCCTGCTGCTCGTGCTGGTCTCCACCCTCGGCCTCAACCCCTTCCTCGCCGCGCTCTTCGTCGCGCCGCTTATGTTCGCGCTCGGTTATGTCTTGCAGGAGGTGTTGTTCAACCGCACGCTCGGCAAGGACGTGCTGCCGCCGCTGCTCGTCACCTTCGGCCTGTCGATCGTCATCCAGAACGGCCTGCTGGAAGGCTTTTCAGCCGACAGCCGCCGCATCTCCGCGGGATCGCTGGAGACGGCCTCGATGGCGGCAGGCCCCGTCACCATCGGCCTGATGCCGCTCTTGGCCCTGCTCTCGGCCGTCGCCGTCATCGTTGGCCTCAACCTCCTCATCTACCGCACCGCGCTCGGCCGCGCCTTCCGCGCCACGTCGGACGACGCGGTAACGGCTGGCCTTATGGGCATCCGCCCGCGCAAAATCTTCGCCATGGCGACGGGGCTGGCCATGGTCGTGGTGACGATTGCCGCGCTCTATCTCGGCACACGCGCCAATTTCGACCCGACCGCCGGCCCGGCCCGGCTGATCTACGCCTTCGAGGCGGTCATCATCGGCGGCCTCGGCTCGCTGTGGGGCACGCTGGCCGGCGGCATCATCCTCGGGGTCGCGCAGACGCTCGGCGCGGCCATCAATCCCGAATGGCAGATCCTCTCCGGCCATCTCGCCTTCCTCGCCGTTCTTCTCGTCAAGCCGCGCGGCCTCTTCCCGCGCGCCGTCGATTGAGGTGTTTTCATGAGCATCGCCCTCCCCTCCCTCAAGGTCGAAACCCGCAACAAGGCCTCGTCGGTCTCGCTGCTTCTCGCCGCCGCCGTGCTGGCGCTCGGCCTTGCCGCGCCCTTCCTCGTCTCGCGCGGCGCGGTGCAGGACCTGTTCTTCATTCTCACCATGCTGGTGCTGGCGCAGAGCTGGAACCTGCTCGCCGGCTATGCCGGGCTGATCTCCGTCGGCCAGCAGGTTTTCGTCGGCTTCGGCGCCTATGCCATGTTCGGCACAGTCATCCTTCTCGGCGTCGATCCGCTGCTGGCGATCCTGATCGCCGGGCTGTTGTCGGTCCTCCTCGCCATTCCCACCGCCTTCTTCACCTTCCGCCTCTACGGCCCCTATTTCGCCATCGGCACCTGGGTCGTGGCGGAGGTCGTGCGCCTCAGCTTCGCCCAGTGGAAGGCGCTCGGCGGCGGCACCGGCACCTCGCTGCCGCGCGAGGCGGTGCGCGACATGGCCGGCGTCTCCCTCTTGCGCGACTTCTTCGGCATGAAACCTGCGCAGGCAAGCGACGCCATCACCTATTGGCTGGCGCTGATCCTTGCCGCCGCCACCATCGGTTTCATCTACCGTCTCCTGCGCAGCAAGCAGGGCCTCGGCCTTGCCGCCGTGCGCGACAACGAGCAGGCCGCCCGCGCCGTCGGCGTCGATGCGCGGCGCATGAAGGCGCTGGTCTATCTCGCCACCGCCTTCCTCACCGGCCTTGCCGGCGCGCTGATCTATGTGCAGAAGGCCCGCATCTCGCCCGACGCCGCCTTCTCCGTCACCGACTGGACGGCCTATGTCATCTTCATCGTCGTCATCGGCGGCATCGGCACCATCGAAGGGCCGCTCCTCGGTGTCATCCTGTTCTTTCTGTTGCAGAACCTCATGGCCGATTACGGCTCCTGGTATCTCCTGATGCTCGGCCTTGCCGGCATCCTCGTCATGCTCTTCGCGCCGCGCGGTCTCTGGGGCGCCTTCTCCGACCGCACCGGCATCCAGCTTTTCCCGGTCCGCCGCAAACTCGTCGGCGGCCCCGCCATCCATCAGGGAGGAACCTCACATGGCTGACATCACCACGGACGTACTGATCATCGGCACCGGCCCCGCCGGCTCGGCCACCGCGGCGCTGCTTTCCAGCTACGGCGTCGAGAACATGGTGATCAACCGCTACCGCTGGCTCGCCAACACGCCGCGCGCCCACATCACCAACCAGCGCACCATGGAAGTGCTGCGCGATCTCGGCCGCGACGTGGAGGACGAGGCCTACATGTTCGCCGCCGGGCAGGAGCTGATGGGCGAGAACGTCTTCTGCACCGCGCTTGCGGGAGAAGAAATCGGCCGCATGAAGAGCTGGGGCATGCACCCCACCTCGCGCGCCGAGCACCAGCTCTCCTCGCCGACGCTGATGAACGACCTGCCGCAGACCTTCATGGAGCCGCTGCTCTTCCGCACCGCCTGTTCGCGCGGCACGCAGGCGCGTCTTTCCACCGAATATGTCAGCCATGAGCAGGACGGCGAGGGCGTCACCACCACCTGTCTCGACCGGCTGACCGGCAAGACGTTCACGGTGCGTTCGAAATATCTCGTCGGTGCGGATGGTGGCAATTCCAAGGTGGCGGAACATGCGGGCCTTGCCTTCGAAGGCCGCATGGGCGTCGCCGGCTCGATGAACATCCTCTTCGAGGCCGACCTGTCGCGTTATGTCGCCCATCGTCCCTCGGTGCTCTACTGGGTCCTCCAGCCGGGCGCCGATGTCGGCGGCATCGGCATGGGGCTGGTGCGCATGGTGCGCCCCTGGCACGAATGGCTGATCGTCTGGGGCTACGACATCAACCAGCCTGCCCCCGCCGTGGACGAGGCCCATGCGAAGAAGGTGGTGCGCGATCTCGTCGGCGTCGCCGATCTCGACGTGACGATCAAGTCGGTCTCGACCTGGACCGTCAACAACATGTACGCCACCACGCTTTCGAACGGCCGCGTCTTCTGCATGGGCGACGCCATCCACCGCCATCCGCCCTCCAACGGCCTCGGCTCCAACACCTCCATTCAGGACGCCTTCAACCTCGCCTGGAAGCTCGCCCATGTGCTGAAGGGCCAGGCCGGCGCAAAACTGCTCGACAGCTACCAGGCCGAGCGCGCGCCGGTGGCAAAACAGATCGTCACCCGCGCCAACAAGTCGATCGAGGAATTCGGCCCGATCTTCAAGGCGCTCGGCCTGCTGGATTCCGTCGATCCCGTGAAGATGCAGGAGAACATGGACGCCCGCTGCAACGACACGCCCGCCGCCGAGGCGCAGCGGGCCGCTATCCGCAAGGCGATCGCCGCGAAGGTCTACGAGTTCGACGCCCATGGCGTGGAGATGAACCAGCGTTACCGCTCCGACGCCGTCGTCAATGACGGCCAGCCGGAACCCGCCTTCGTGAAGGACCCGGAGCTGCATTTCCAGCAGACCACCTGGCCCGGCGCGCGCCTGCCCCATGCCTGGCTGTTTTCCGAGGACGGAAAAAAGGTCTCGACGCTCGACCTTGCCGGCCATGGCCGCTTCACCGTCCTGACCGGCCCCGGCGGGCAGGGCTGGATCGAGGCTGCAAGGACAGTCGGCCGGGCGCTCGGCATCGAGATCGCCGCCCATGCCATCGGCCCGCGCCAGCAATGGCAGGATTTTTCCGGCGACTGGGCCAATCTCAGCGAGGTGCGCGACGGCGGCGTGGTGCTGGTGCGCCCCGACCACCATGTCTGCTGGCGGCATGCTGAAAATTCCGCTGATCCGGCCGGCGACCTCAGCCGGGTGCTGACCGCCATTCTTGGAAAGTGAGACGCGTGATGGACGAGCATGAAAAGGGTTTCTTCACGGAGGAAAACTCCGTCGAGGTCGTCGCCGGCCGCAACCGCAACGCCAGGGACGCGCGGCTGAAGGCGATCATGGAGGTGGTGACGCGCAAGCTGCACGAGGCCGTCAAGGAGATCGAGCCGACGCAGGAGGAGTGGATGGAGGCGATCCTCTTCCTCACCCGCACCGGCCAGATGTGCAACGAATGGCGGCAGGAATTCATCCTGCTCTCCGATACGCTCGGCGTGTCCATGCTGGTCGACGCCATCAACAACCGCAAACCCTCCGGCGCTTCGGAAAGCACGGTGCTCGGGCCATTCCATGTGCAGGATGCGCCGGAACTGCCGATGGGCGCCAATATCTGCCTCGACCAGAAGGGCGAGGACATGGTCATTTCGGGCCGCATCCTCGACACGGCCGGCCGGCCGATCGCGGGCGCGGTGCTGGATGTCTGGCAGGCCAACGACGAGGGGTTCTACGACGTCCAGCAGCTCGGCATCCAGCCGGAATTCAACCTGCGCGGCGTTTTCCGAACGGGTGAGGACGGGCGCTACTGGTTCCGCGCCGTCAAGCCGAAATTCTACCCGATTCCGCATGACGGCCCGGTCGGCAGGATGCTCCAGCATCTCGGCCGCCACCCCAACCGTCCGGCACACCTGCACTACATCCTCAAGGCCGAGGGTTTCGAAACGCTGATCACCCACATCTTCGACCCGGACGACCCCTATATCAATTCGGATGCCGTCTTCGGGGTGAAGCAGAGCCTGCTCGCGGAATTTCGGCGCGTGGACGACCCGCCGCGGGCGAAGGCCTATGAATTCGCCGGACCGTTCTGGGAGGTGGAGTACGATTTCGTGCTGGCGCGGAAGGGTGAGGCCCGTGAAGCGCCCTGAAGCATCGTTCCCCGTTGACGTGACAATTGCAACACGCGGGGGCGATCCTGATCGCCCCCGCGCACCCTGCAAACGGAGCCATCGATCAAGGCCGTGATGGCATAAGCCTCCCCTATTGCAGCGCCGACATATAGGCAGGCACGTGCTGCTCGAAATATTTCGAGAAGGCGGCAATGCGTGGCGGCAGCGTCTGATACGGGGGATAGTACAGGGTCAGCCACAGCTCGGGCGGCGACCAGCGCGGCAACACGTGCACCAGCCGACCGGCCTTCAGATGCGCTGCGACGTGAAAGCGCGGCAGCAGCGTGACGCCAGCGCCCTCCGCCGCCATGTCGGCCAAGACGTCGCCATTGTTCGCGCTGAAGCTTCGGCCGGCGGAAATCTCGATGTTCGCGCTGCCGTCCGAGAGCACCCATGCTTCCCGACGGCTTTCGCCGCTATAGGCGAGGCACTCGTCGGGCGTCAGTTCGCCGGGATGGTCCATGGCGGCGAACCGGCTGTCGGGCGCTGCCACGAGCACGCGGGGGATGACGCAGACCTTTCGCCAGATCGTGAACTTGTCGGAAGGCGCCGAGGAGATTCGGATGGCAAGATCGAAATCCTGGTCGAGGATGTTGACGAAGCCATCGGCCAGGGAGATCTCGAAATTGATCTTCGGATAGAGCTTTCGAAACCCGGAGAGGATCGGCGGCAGAACGGCCTTACCGAACCATGTCGGTGCGCTGATGCGAAGCCGTCCCTGGTCCGTCTTATGGGCATCCATGATGTCCTTGCGCGCCGTTTCGAGCGCCTGGAACGCCGGCTGGATCTGCGCGGCGAAGATCGCGCCGTCCGTCGTCAGGGACACCTGGCGCGTCGTCCGCACGAAGAGCTGAAGACCGAGCTCCTCTTCCAGCGCGGCGATGGTGCGCGTGATGGCGGCAGGCGCCATGTTGAGTTCCCGCGCCACCTGGGCGAAATTTCGCTTCTCGGCAGCCAGCAAGAAGATGCGCAGGGCCTTGTAGTCATTCATCTCTATTATTTCTCTAATCGCAATTCATTGCGAATTATTATTGCAATTTTCCAACACAATCAATGCCGCTACCTTGTCTCTATCGAAACACACCGACGCAAAACGGAAAGGGCAAGGGCGAGGAACCCTTCCCCCCAAACCAGAGAGGAGACAGACATGTCCAGGAAACTCGAAGTCCTGACCCCGGAAAACAGCCAGATCATCTTCATCGACCAGCAGCCGCAGATGGCTTTCGGCGTTCAGTCGATCGACCGCCAGGCGCTGAAAAACAACGTCGTGGGGCTTGCCAAGGCGGCCAAGACCTTCGGCATTCCGGCAACCATCACGACCGTCGAGACGGACTCCTTCTCCGGCCATACCTATCCGGAGCTGCTCGCCGTTTTCCCCGAAAACGATATCCTCGAGCGAACCTCGATGAATTCCTGGGACGACCAGAACGTCCGTGACGCGCTCGCTCGGAACGCTGCGGCCGGCCGCAAGAAGATCATCGTTTCCGGCCTGTGGACGGAAGTGTGCAACACCACCTTCGCCCTCTCCTGCCTGCATGACACCGACTACGAAATCTACATGGTCGCCGATGCATCCGGCGGCACATCGATGGATGCCCACAAATATGCCATGGATCGCATGGTCCAGGCCGGTGTCGTCCCGGTCACCTGGCAGCAGGTGCTCCTGGAATGGCAGCGCGACTGGGCCCACAAGAAGACTTATGACGCTGTCACCGCCATCGTGAAGGAACATTCCGGTGCCTATGGCATGGGTATCGACTATGCCGTCACCATGGTTCACAAGGGCGAGGAACGTACTCACCACGGCAAGCGCATTGGTCCCAATCCGGCCCGCTGAGCGTCAACCATACGTCGAACAGAGGTCGGTTCCCTCAGGAGCCGGCCTTCGCGTGTTCCGTCTTCTGCCGCGCAGGGGGAATGCTGCGCGTTATACGATCTGCTTGATAAAGCTTTCCAGCATGATTTTCAGGCGCTGGGCATCCTCGCTGCCGTAGTTGTCCTCGACCTTCGCCTCATGCTCCTCGACACGCTTGTTCTGCGAGGCAAGCATCGAGGCCCCCTTGTCGGAAAGGAACATTCGCACCTTGCGCCGGTCGGCGGGGTCGGGAACCCGATAGACGAGCGCATCCTGCACCATGCGATCCACCAGCTTTGTGAGCGTCGGCAAATTAAGCGCCAGCTCCTCGGCAAGCTTGCCCATCGGCAGCCCACCGGCCTCCGACAGAACCTTCATCAGCCGCCACTGATCCAGCGACACGCCCTCGGCTGTCAACTGGCGGCTGAGGTGCCGGTTCGCCTGAGCGAGCAGATGCGAAAGATGTTCGTTGAGCGAGCGTTCGGCCATGATTCTTTAATGAGCAATTGTTTAATCGGAAACTATATATATAGTGCTTCAGTCCCGCCGCATAGGCGGGGCCCAACGAAAACAAAAAAATCACAATCCGCCGTTGCGGAGCGTGTCGTCCAGGGTGGAGCGTAGAATAAAAGGGAGAACGCCGTGACGTTCGATTCTGCTCTGGCCGGCGGGGCCAGCGGCATCTGGATGCGCAACCCAGCCTCTTCGCGCCAAAGCCGGGTTCCCTTACGCCAGACCCTGCTTTCCAAACGCGCAGGTCACCAAAACATGTCCGTACCGCGCAAACGAGAGCCTATCCGGATCGGGTTGCTCGTCCCCTTCCAGGGGGCGGATGCGATCTGGGGGCCATCCTGCCAGTACAGCGCCGTTCTCGCCGCGGCCGAGCTCAACGAGAAAGGCGGCATCCTCGGCCGACAGATAGAGCTTCTGGCCGCCGATGCCGGCGGCAGCCCGCAAGCCGTTGTCGAGCGTGCCCGCGACCTTGTCGAGCGCCAGGGCGCCAATGCACTGGTCGGCGTCCACCTCTCCTCAGTAAGGGTCGAACTTGCCCGCGCCCTGGCCGACCGGGTACCCTATGTCTTCGCTCCACTCTTTGAAGGCGGTACGGAGGGCGAGAGGGTATTCAGCATCGGCGAGGTGCCGGAACGGCAGTTTTCCGGCGCCGTGAGCCATTTCATGGATCACCAGGGCGCGCAGCGTTGGTTTCTCGTCGGCAACGACTATGTCTGGCCCCGGGCTTCACACAACTGGGTGCGCAACTTCGTCCTGCAGCGGGGCGGCGAGATCATCGGAGAGGAATATGTCGGACTTGGCGACGACACGACGCACCTCATCGACCTGATCGGGGCAGCGGACCCTGATATCGTCTTTCTCTCTTTAGTCGGCTCGGAATGCGTGCCCTTCAACCGCATGTTTGCCGAGCGCGGCCTGTCCCGCCATATCCTCCGTCTCTCGGGTGCTGTGGAGGAAAACACGTTGCTGGCAATCGGCGCAGACAACACCGAGAACCTGTTCTGTGCCGCCGGTTACTTCAGCGCGCTGCAGACACCGGAGAACGACACCTTCCTGAAGCGCTACCGGGATGCCTTCGGCGTGACGGCGCCCGTGCAAGGTGTCTTGAGCGAGGCCTGCTATGAGGGCTTGCGCTTCTTCGGTGCCCTGGCCACCCGCGCACAATCACTGGAAATCGACGCTCTGTCACAGGCTTTCGAAGGCCTCAGCTTCGAAAGCCCCCGCGGCGTGACCACGATCCGAAACGGGGTCGTTTCCGGGCCGACCTACCTTGCCCGCGCCGACGGCACCGAGTTCGAGATTCTTCGCAGCTTCGACGCCATCTGACCTCCCCTCTCCGGTTTCGACAATCGGAGGCACGTTCCTCGCCCGCGATCAGAAGGCACGTCCCTGCGAAGGCGCCTTTCCAATCCTTCATATCCTGCTGTTTTGAAACAGGCTTTCCGGAAGCCACGGCTTGAAAACCGTTGCTGTTAAAAAATACTTGAAAAAGAAAATATTGAATATATAAATATTATTGACCGCACGAAGACCGCCTGCCCGTTCCCATCGGTTCGGGCCGACCCCGCAGACACCCGTCTGCCGGAACGAATTCGTACGTCCATTCGGATCTACTAAGAAGAGGGTGAACTCATGAAAATCAGCAGACGCCTGTTTCTCGGCGGTACGGCCGCCGCCTTGGCCGCACCGTGGGTCAATCGCAGCTTCGCGGCTGATGACATCACGATTGCGAGCATCTACGATCTTTCCGGCGGCCTCGAAATCTACGGCCAGCCGATCGACGCCTGCCTCGATCTTGCCGTTGCCGAACTGAACGAGGCCGGCGGCCTGCTCGGTCGCCAGATCAAGGTCCAGAAATACGATCCGCAGTCCAACATCCAGCTCTACACGCAGTTCGCGACGGAAGCGGCAACGAGCCTGCAGGCTGCGACCGTCTTTGGCGGCATCACCAGCGCCTCCCGCGAAGCCATCCGGCCGATCCTCGGTCGGTACCAGACGCTCTACTTCTACTCGCCGCTCTATGAGGGCGGCGTCTGCGACCGCAATACCTTTTTGACGGGCTCGACCCCTTCGCAGACCATCGGCCAGCTGATGCCCTTTGCCGTCAAGAACTTCGGCAAGAAGGTCTATGTGCTCGCTGCCGACTACAACTACGGTCAGATTTCCGCCAAGTGGGTACGCGACTTCACCACGCAAGCCGGCGGAGAAGTGATTGCTGCGGAATTCTTCCCGCTCGACGTCACCGATTTCAGCGCGGCAATCCAGAAGATCCAGCGCGAGAAGCCTGACGTGATCTATACGCTCCTTGTGGGCGGCAACCATATGGCCTTCTTCCGCCAGTGGGCGGCGGCCGGGATGGCGGGCCAGATCCCGATCGTCTCCACATCTTTCGGTGGCGGCAACGAACACATCGTCCTGACGCCTGCGGAATCTGACGGCGTCATGGCCGCCTTCGGATACTTCCAGGAGATAAAGTCGCCAGCCAACGAAGCGTTCGTGAAGCGCTACCACCAGAAGTTCGGCGACAAGGCGCCCTATGTGACCGAGCATGCCTCGGCGACCTACAACGCCGTCCACCATTGGGCAAACGGCGTCAGGAAGGCCAACACCCTCGATCGCATGGCAGTCATAGAGGCGATCGAGAATGGTTCGACGGTTGACGGGCCTGGCGGCCCCTCGACGATCGATCCCAAGACGCACCATTGCGCCACGGACGTCCATATTGGCCGGGTCAAGAACCACAGTTTCGAAATCCTCGAAAGCTTCGCGAACCAGCCGCCGGCCGACACGGCTGCCGTTTGCGACCTGGTCGCCAACCCGAACGACAACCAGCAATACGTCATCCAGTAATCGCTGACGCATTGCCTCCCGGCGCGTGGCAGGCCGCGCACCGGGAGCCACCCGGGACAAATCCAGTGGACTATTTTCTTGTTGTGCTACTCCAGATCGCTGGAGCGGTCGGCAACCTCGCGCTTGTCAGCGTCGGGCTTGCCGTCATCTTCGGCATGATGCGGGTCATTAACCTTGCCCATGGCGAGTTCATCATGCTCGGCGGTTTTGCAGCGATCTTCAGCGTGCAGGCCGGCGTCAACATCTGGCTTGCTATGCTGGTGGTCGCGCCGCTGAGCGTGGCCCTGCTCGGCGTGCTGGTCGAACGCCTCATCATGCGCCGCCTTTATGGCCGCATGGTCGACACCATGCTGGCAAGCTGGGGCCTGAGCCTGCTGCTTATCGGCCTTGCCACCACTTTCTTCGGCAATCGCGTCGTCGGCGTCGCTGCCCCGGTCGGCAGTTTCCGTATCGGCCAATACAGTCTGGGCGCCTATGATTTCGTGCTGACGGGCATCGTCCTCGTCATCTTTGCCGCAGGCTATGCAGTGTTGCGCTTCACGCGCGTCGGCCTGGTTGCCCGGGCAACCATGCAGAACCGGGAAATGGCCTCGTCCCTGGGCATCGAACCCTCGCGGGTCTACGCCGTCACCTTCGCGATCGGCTCGGCCCTCAGCGGTTTGGCAGGCGGATTGCTGGCCCCGATATCCGGCGTGTTGCCCACCATGGGCGTCGCCTATGTCGCCAAGGCCTTCATCACCGTTATCACCGGCGGAGCCAGCGTCATCACCGGCACAGCGCTGAGCTCGACCTTGCTCGGCAGCATCAACACGGTGTCCACCTTCATCACCACACCGGTTCTCGGCGACGTGGCGCTGCTTCTTGCCGCCACCATCTTCCTGCGTCTCCTGCCGACAGGCATCACCGGCCGCATTTTCAGGGGGGCACCATGAGCTTGTCCACATTCTGCCGGGCCAGCGGCACGCATATCGCCCTCGCAGCCATCGCCATGCTGACAGCGATCGTCATTTTCCCCACTGTCGCGCCGCTCTACACACTGATCAACGTCACGCTCTACATGTCCATGGGCATCTTTGCGCTCAGCCTGGCGCTTCTCTGGGGCTATGGCGGCATCCTCTGCTTCGGCCAATCGGCGTTCTTCGGCCTCGGCGCCTATGCCTATGCCATTGCCGCCATCAACTTTGGCGACACGACGCTTGCAGCAGCTTTCGCCATAGGGGTCCCGGCCCTTTTCGCGGCCGGCCTCGGCTACTTCCTGTTCTATGGCCGCCTCAGCGATGTCTATCTCGGCGTCATTACGCTTACCGTCACGCTCATTCTGTTCAAGCTAGTCAACAGCACCGGTGGTGACGTCTGGCGGATCGGCGAGGCGCGGATCGGCGGCTTCAACGGCATTCCCAACACGCCGCTGCTGACAATGCCGTTTACCGGCGCACCACTGTCACCTGCGAATATGTTCGTGCTCGCCTGCATCGCCCTGTTTGCAACCTACGCCCTCTGCAAGTGGCTGATCGCCACCCGCTTCGGCCGCGCGGTGATTGCCGTGCGGGAAAACGAGATGCGCGCCGAACTGCTCGGCTACAATGCCAAGCACTTGAAGCTCGCCGTCTTCGTTGTTTCCGCGGGCATTGCAGGGCTGGCCGGATTGCTGTTTGCCAACTCCGTCTTCGTCAGTCCGACCATGTTCAGCCTCTCCATGGCCGCACAGGTGCTGATCTGGGTGGTGGTCGGCGGCCTCGGCACGCTCTTGGGCCCGGTCGCAGCCTGCTTCGCCCTGCAAATCGCGGCGACAGCGCTCGGCAAACTCGGCTTTGTAGACCCAAACATCGTGCTCGGGCTGGTGCTGATCGTTTTCGTGGTCTTCGTCCCGGGCGGCATCCAGCCTGCTCTCGCCGCGCTCCTTGCCCGCATCAGTGTCCCCTTCAGCAAGTCCCAAGAGCACATGCGCAGGGAGGCCACACGATGAGCGACTATCTCCTCGAAGCGCAGGACGTCGCCATGCATTTCGGCGGTGTAAAGGCACTCGACGGCGTGGATCTACGCCTGAAGAAGGGCGAACTGCGTTGTCTTCTCGGCCCCAACGGCGCCGGCAAGAGCACCTTCTTTCGCTGCCTTACCGGCACCTACAAGCCAACCCGAGGGCGCATCCTCTTCAAGAGCGACGATATCGCCGGCAGGGAGCGGCACGAGATCGCCCGTGCCGGCATCGGGGTGAAGACCCAGGTGCCCAGTCTGTTCGACGGTCTCACCGCCCATGAAAACCTGTGGCTCGCCCTCCGCACGGTCCACAACACCGCCGCCCGGGAAGAGAAGATCGCTGATGTAATGGAGCGGGTGGGCATTTCATCGCTGCGGGGCAACGTGCTCGGTCGCATGGCCCATGGACAACGCCAACTCGTGGAACTGGCCATGGTTGTCGCCAGTGATCCGGACCTCGTGCTGCTCGACGAACCGGCAGCCGGTATGACCGACGGCGAGGTGGAGCGCCTTGCTTCCATCATCCGCGACCTGAACCGCACCCATACCGTCGTGGTCGTGGAGCATGACATGCACTTCATCCGCATGATCGCGGATCAGATCACAGTCTTCCATCAGGGTCGCATCCTGGCGGAGGGCCATGTGGAAAGCATCCTCGCGAACCAGACGGTCCGGGATGTCTATCTGGGGAAAAAACATGATGCCTGATCTCCTGACCGTCAAAAATCTCCAGTCCGGCTATGGCCGCATTCCGATCCTCTTCGGGATCAGCCTCTCGATCGCACAGGGCGAATTCGTCGGCATTCTCGGCCACAATGGCATGGGCAAATCGACGCTTCTGCGCACGCTGATGGGGCACATCGCCGCGACCGGCGGCAGCATCCATCTTGCGGGCCACGATGTGACCAAGGCCTCTCCCGCCGCCCGTTCCCAGGCCGGCATCGGCTACGTCCCGCAAGGACGCCAGATATTCCCGGCGCTCTCGGTGATGGACAACATGCGCGTCGGCGCCGCCCACCAGAGCCCGAGGCAGGCCAAGGCGATCATCGATCAGATCATCGAGGAACTGCCACGGCTGAAGCCGATCCTGTCGCGGGCCGGCGGGGTGCTCTCCGGTGGCGAGCAGCAGATTCTCGCCCTCGCCCGCTGCCTCTGTGCCGATCCGAAGCTGATCCTGCTCGACGAACCGACCGAAGGCATTCAGCCGTCCATCATCGAGGAAATGAAGGACACGCTGAAGGCCCTCGCCCGCTCACGCAACCTTTCGATCCTGCTCGTGGAGCAGAATCTCGACTTCATCAGCGATCTTGCCACCCGGGTCCTCGTCATCAAGCGCGGCCAGCTCTCCGGCGAGATCGACCCTGCCAAACTGCACGACGCCGATCTGGCGGGTGACTTCCTGCCCGCCTGATCCCCTTCAACACCCAGAAACGAGGTCACCATGATCACCATCACCGCCGTCATCCGTGCCCGCAAGGGCTACGAGCAGACCATGGCCCAGGCCCTGCTCGAAGTTGCCGAGCATGTGCGCGCCAACGAGCCGAACACGATCGGTTTCCATATTTCCCAGGATGCGCAGGACCCCTGCCTGTTTGCCACATACGAGCGCTTTAACGATCGCGCCGCGATGGACCTGCATAACAATTCCGACGTCGTCGCCCGCTTCTTCGGCATCGCAAAGCCGATCCTCGACGGCGAGGTCATCCTGATCACCGCCAACGAAATTTCCGCCAAAGCCTGAAGATCGACAAGGGGAACAGAGCACCATGAACGCACCCGTAACTCTCCGGCGCCTTGGCGCGGATGCCGCCCGCTTCGTGGCGAAGGAAAAGAAGCTCTATATCGACGGCAAATGGGTTCCGTCCGCCGAAGGCGGCACCATAGAGATCATCGACCCTGCGACCGGCGAGGCCTTCGATCGTGTTCCGGAGGGCAAGGCCGCCGATATCGACCGCGCCGTTGCCGCCGCCCGCAAGGCGTTCGATGACGGCCCATGGGCAAACATGACACCGGCCGACCGCGGAAAGCTCGTCTGGACGCTTGGTGATCTCGTCGAAAGGCATGCGGACGAACTGGCGGAGCTCGAGGCGCTGGACAATGGAAAGCCGGTGACGGACGCCAGGAACGGCGACATTGCCTTTTCTTACGAGTTGCTGCGTTACATGGCCGGCTGGAGCACGAAAATCTACGGCCAGACCATCCCGCTGTCGGCCGGTGCTCCGTTCCATGCCTATACGCTGCGGGAGCCGGTGGGCGTCTGCGGCCAGATCGTGCCGTGGAATTTCTCTTTCATGATGGCCGTCTGGAAAGTCGCGCCGGCGCTTGCTGCAGGCTGCACGATCGTCCTCAAGCCGGCCGAGCAGACACCGCTGACGGCCCTGCGCCTTGCCGAACTGGTCGAAGAGGCCGGCTTCCCGGCCGGCGTCTTCAACGTGGTGACAGGCTATGGCGAAACTGCCGGCGCGGCACTTGCCGCCCATCCCGACGTCGACAAGATCGCCTTCACCGGTTCCACGGAGGTTGGCAAGAAGATCCTCGACGCTGCCAAAGGCAACTTGAAAAAGGTCTCGCTCGAACTCGGCGGAAAGTCGCCGATGATCGTCTTTGCCGACGCCGATCCCGCTGTCGCGATCCCCGCCATCGCCTATGGCATCTTCTACAATATGGGCCAGACCTGCACGGCCGGAACCCGTCTTTATGTGCACAAGGACATCGCCGATACCATCCTGAGCGGCTTGAAGACCTTTGCCGAATCCATGTCGATCGGCGTCGGCCTCGACCCCACGACACAGATCGGCCCGCTCGTCTCCCAGGAACAGTTCGACCGCGTCAGCGCCTATGTGAAGGCGGGCCTTGCCGAGGGTGCGAAGCTCTATTGCGGCGGCAAACGCGCTGGCACGGAAGGATATTTCCTCGAACCCACCATCCTGACGGAAACCACTCCCGATATGTCCGTCGTCAAGGAGGAGATCTTCGGGCCGGTTCTGGTCGTCGCCACCTTCGATGACGACGGCATCGACGCTATCGTCAAGGAGGCCAACAACTCGATCTATGGATTGGCCGGCAGCGTCTTCACGCGCGATGTCAGCCGTGCCCACAAGGTCGCCAAGAAGCTGAAGGCGGGCACGGTGGGAGTGAACACCCACCATGTCATCGACCCCGCGCTTCCGTTCGGCGGCTTCAACCAGTCCGGCTGGGGGCGTGAACAAGGCTACGAAGCCATCCTCCTCTATACCGAGGTGAAGTCCGTCGGCATTGCGCTCTAGGACCGCCGATGCCGTGGCGGTTTCACCGCCACGGCATGTACTCTGGACAGGAAACACGAGACGACGACGCATGCACAATCTGACGATCGACGGTGAACGCCTCTGGCAAACCATCATGGAGACATCGGCCTTCGGCGCCATCGCGGGAGGCGGTATCGGCCGGCTGACGCTGTCTGAGGCAGACAGGAATGTCCGCGACTGGCTTTGGGAACAATGCGAGGCCATCGGCTGCAGCGTCAAGGTCGATACGGTTGGCAACATGTTTGCACTGCGGCCCGGTACCAATGGGAATGCGCTGCCAATAGCCATGGGCAGCCATCTCGACACGCAGCCGACCGGAGGGAAGTTCGACGGGATTCTCGGCGTGCTTGCAGGGCTGGAAGTGCTCCGCACGCTACATGACGCGGGCTACGAAGCGGAACATCCGCTGATGCTGGTCAATTGGACCAACGAGGAAGGCGCACGTTTTGCGCCCGCCATGCTCGGCTCAGGCGTTCATGCCGGCGTCTTCGACCAGACGTTTGCCGACAGCCGCGTGGATGCCGATGGCGTTTCGTTCGGCGAGGCCATCGACGCAATCGGTTATCGCGGCAAGGCCCCTTTGGGAGAAACTCGCTTTGCAGCAATGTTCGAGCTGCATATCGAGCAGGGGCCGTTGCTGGAGCGGGATACCACCGACATTGGCATCGTGACCGGCGTCCAGGCAATGCGATGGTACGACCTGGCCATCACCGGCCGGGAAGCCCATGCCGGCTCGACCCCGATGGACATGCGATGCGATGCGCTTGCCGATGCCGCGGCGGTCATCCTCGGTGCACAGGAGATCGCCCGCAGGTTCAAAGGCATGGCAACGACAGGCCAGCTATCGATTGCCTCTCCCTCTCGAAACGTCATTCCCGGCACGGTGACGCTCAGCCTCGATATGCGCCATCCGACGGATGACGGGCTCGACCAGATGGAAGCCGAGGTGGCAAAGCTTGTTTGGAGCCAGTGCCAGGAGCGGGCCCGGACTGACGTGGTGTGGAACAGCCCGGCCGTGCATTTCGATGCCGGTTGCCTAGCGACGGTTCGGCAGGCAGTGAAGCGCATCGGCGCGAGCGCGCGCGATATCGTTTCCGGCGCGGGCCATGACGCCGTCTATGTCTCGCGCGTTGCGCCCACGGCAATGATCTTCATCCCCTGCCGGGAGGGCCTGAGCCACAATCCTGCCGAGAGCGCGGAGAAAGGTCACTGTGTCCTTGGCGCCCAGGCACTGCTTGAGAGCGTGCTGTCCCACAAGGTTTCGCGCGGCCCTCAACAGGGTGCCACCGAAACACCCTAACCTCGCGCCTGCGGCGGCAGCCAGCCCGGCGTCGCGACAGGCGTCCGGGCTGTACGATCTATCAAAGCGTGAAGGCGAAGGCCCGCTGCGGGTTGGCGACCATGAACTTGTGGATGAGAGCCTTGCCGTCAAATCCCGCCTCACCGGCCTCCTCGACAAAACGCGGCACCCATTTTTCGAGGATGAAGCCCATGCCAAGCCCCCCTTCGCCATAGCTGGCAAACATCGTGCGCCGCGCGATATCGCCGCCGACCATGACCTGATCCTCGTGCCCGCGCCGCACAAGATCAAGGATGCAGCGCGTGCGCACGTCTTCGGAATAGTATTTGACGCGGGTAATGCCGTCGAAGCTGAAGAAGGCGCCGGTTTCGGCAACCTTGCGATGCAGCCAGGGATCGGGATTACGGTCGAGATGGGCGATCGTCAGGCGGGTGGGGTCGATCCCTTCCTGCTTGAGAAGGTCGAGTTGCTCGAGCGCCATCGTGCCGAGTTCCGTGTGCGAATGGATGGGCGCGCCGGTTTCCTTGTGCGCATCGAGCACGGAAAGAAGCACCTTGATCTCGGCCTCGCTCATCGTGTTGTAGCCCGTGCCGAACTTGACGACGCCGCCCCTGATATCCGTGCCATCCATGCCCTCGGTGACTTCGCGCCGGACGTGATCGGCGAGTGCCGTGCGGCTCTTCGATGCGATCCACTGCGCGTAGGTCATGCCCTGGCCGGGCATCTGCGCCGGCCACATGATCGCCTTGTTGAACCCTGCCGTTGCGATCACCTGCACGCCCGCCGCCCCGGCAATGCGCTTCACCGTCCCCACATCCCGGCCATAGTCGATCGCCGTCGCATCGTAGATCGTCCGCCCGCCTGCCCTGGCGAAGATCTCCAGCTCCGCCTGAGACGCCTCCGGACTGTCGAGGAGCAGATCCGCATCACCCTTCTCCTTCCAGAGTGCCGGGACGCAATAGATATGGTCGTGGGCATAGGTCACACCCATCTCCGACGGATTGATATCGCCAGCCACGGTCCGCACGAAAGCCATTACACTCTCCATATGGAAAACATTTTCACAAAAAGAATTGCACAAATTCAATGAATAGGCACGAATAAAATGAATATACGAAAATAATTGCAATATGCCATCCGTCTGCTAAGCTAAAGCCATCGCGCCCCACGCTCACCCGCCTGATCAGGAATGCCCATGAGAAGAATCCGCACAGTGCTTGGAGATATCGGGACCGATGGTCTTGGCCTCGTCTACAGCCACGAACACCTGATCACCGATCCGCCCGCGATACAGAAGGATCGGGATCTCGAGCTTTCCAGTTATGAGTGCTCGCTGCGCGAGCTCATCATCTTCAAGGAGAGCGGCGGCACGCTGCTGGTCGAGGCAACAACGCTCGACTATGGGCGCAACCCCGCGGCGATGGCGCGCATGTCGCGCGAGGCCGGTGTACCGGTCGTCGCCGTCAGCGGCTTCAACAAGGCCGCCTATTTTCCGCTCTGGGTGGAAACGACCCCGCTCAACGCGATCGCCGACAAGCTGGTCCGGGACGTGTCGGAGGGCATGGATGGCGGCCCACACAAGGCAGGGCACCTCAAGTCCGGCGGCTCGTACAACTTCCTCCACCCGCTTGAGGAAAAGACCACGCGGGCCGTCGCACGCGCCCACAAGGAAACCGGCGCGCCGATATGGCTACATACCGAAGCCGGCACGATGGGCCTCGAAATGCTCGACATTCTTGAGAGTGAGGGCGTGGCGCTGGAGCGCGTGGTCGTTGGCCACTCCGACCGCAACCCCGACCCCTACTATCATGCAGCCATCGCCCGGCGCGGCGCGACCGTTCAGTTCGACGGCGTCTCGAAGGTAAAGTACCACCCGGACAGCACCCGCATTGCCTGCATCAAGGCCCTGCTGGATGCCGGCCATACCGAACGCCTGATGATATCGGGTGACATGGGCCGGGCCTCCTATCTTGCCGGCTACGGCGGCGGCCCGGGCTTTGCCTTCATCGCCAAGACGTTCATCCCGCGCATGCGGGAAGAGGGCATAGACGAAGGGGCAATCGAAACGATCTTCAAAAGGAACCCGGTGCGCTGGCTTGCCCAGTTCTGACCGTTCAAGCCGATACGAGACCCCATGACCGTCGAAGCAAAATATCTCAGCCGCGATGCCTTTGCAGAGCGCATCGCCAAGTTCCCCGCGGTCATCCTGCCGCTAGGCGCCACCGAGCAGCATGGCTACCATCTGCCGCTTGGCGTCGACATCATCCTTGCCGAGGCGCTCGCCACACGCATCGCCGAGGCGACGGGCGCGACAGTCATGCCGGCAATGCCTTTCGGCTATTCCTGGGTCTGGCGCGATGCGCCGGGTTCGGTAACGGTGGAAGCACGCACGCTCGAGGATGTGATCTGCCAGACGGCCGAAAGCCTTGCCCGGCACGGCGTCCGCCACGTCTTCCTTGTGAACGGCCACGAAGCCAACAGCGCCACCATGAAATACGCCGCACGGCGCCTGTGGGACCACCCCGACATCAAGGTCTGGCGCCTTTTCTACCCCAACCTCACTGCCGTGATGGCCGAGCACTGCGAAAGCCCGACCTGGCACGGCATCGTCCATGCCTGCGAATTCGAAACCTCGCTGATGCTCGCCGTGGCACCCAATCTGGTCGACATGGAAAAGGCCGTACGGGAATATCCCGATCGTGACCGCGGCTACTTCCAGGGCGGACGTCCCATGGGGGAACTCAGCCGAAGCGGCGTCTTCGGCGATGCAACGCTCGCAACGGCCGCCAAGGGTGAAGCGATGCTTGAAATCTTCACTCAGAGCATGGCCGACGCCGTGCGCGAGGTTTGCGCGGGGAAGTGATGTGCTTCATACCAGTTCATCGCTCCAGAATCGCGTGATGAACCATGAACGATATCTTCAGCCGCATCAGCAAACTCTATCCCGGCCTCAAGAAGGCGGAGAAGCGGATCGCCGACCTGATCCTGGCAGATGCGGATTTTTTCCTGCGCGGTTCAATCACCGAGATAGCCGAAACCGCCGGCGTCTCGGCCTCTTCGCTTACCCGCTTCAGCCGGCTCCTGGAGGTCGAAGGCTTTCGTGAACTCAAACTGTCGATCGCGCAGGCCAAGAGCGCGCAGAGCCCCTACTATCACCAGTCGGTCCAGGCGCTGAACGAGATCGAGATCGCGGAAGGCCGGCTGGAGTATCTCTATCTCCAGCAGATCGTCGCCGCTCTCAACTCCACCTTTACCCGCCTCGATGCGGAAGCGCTGGTCGACGCCATCCGCGCCATTCGCTCTGCCCGGCGCATACGCACGTTCGGCGTCGCCGTCTCGGGCCTGATCGCTGCCGAGACCGCCATGCGACTGATGCGGCTGGGGCTGGAAGCAACCCATGTCGCCGATCCGCACTTCATGCGCATCGCCTCCAGCCTGGTCGGACCGGAGGATGTGGCAATCTGCATTTCCCATACCGGACGTTCACAGGAGGTACTCGAAGCCGCCGACATGGCCCGCCAGCAGGGCGCGGCGGTCATCGGATTGACCGCGCCGCACACGCCGCTGTCGCGCAAGGCCGACATCCTGCTCGAACTCTCCGTCTTCGAGGAAATCGACATCTATACGCCTTCGATCTCGCACTTTGCCTATCACTACGTCATCGGCCTCATCACCTTCCATATCGGCCAGTCTGCGGATCTGGATCGCGACGGGCTCCTTGCAAAGATCAAGGCTGGCCTCGCGTCCGGCCAGACAGGCGACTTCAGGCAATGAAAATATTTTCAAAAAAATAAACACAATAAAAACATAATGATACAGAACACACAGCCACAAAGGAAAAACTTTACATTCTTTGTGGCAATGATAGAGTTCCCCCAACGAGACCGGATCGCCCCAAGTTAATGCAGCGCATGAAGACGGCGCGACCGGCCAACAAGAGGGAGAACGATCATGAGATTTCCTGCCATCTGCGCCGTGCTGACCGGCATACTTCTCGCTTCGACTGCTGGGGCCGAGAGCGTGATCGAGCTGAACTCGGGCCTCGGCCCGGCCGACGGTGCAAAACCGGTCGACGTGACGCGCTACGAGCCACGCCGCGACGGCAAGTACAAGATCGGCTTCTCCAACGTCTTTACCGGCAACAGCTGGGTCGTCCAGCTTCTGGAGGAAGCAAAATGGCGTGCGGCCGGCTTGCCCGAGATCGAGAGCTACATCGTTACCGATGCCAATTTCGACCCGGCCAAGCAGGTCGCCGATGTCGAGGACATGCTGGCGCAGGGCGTGGACGCCATCATCATCAATCCGACATCGCCGGTCGCTGTCGTACCGGTACTCGAAAAGGCCTATGATGCCGGCGTCGTCGTGGTGATCGTCGCCGCCGACGCGCAGACCGAAAAGGCGACGGTGCGCATCCTGGCCGACCAGGTGAAATTCGGCCGCGACGGTGGCGAGTTCCTGGCGAAGGCCATGGGCGGCAAGGGCAAGGTCATCGCCTTGCGCGGCATTGCCGGCATCTCCGTCGATACGGATCGCTGGGCCGGCGCTGCCGAAGCCCTCAAGACCCACCCGGAGATCGAGGTGGTTGGTGAGGTCTACGCGCAATGGGCGTACGATCAGGGCCGAAAGGCATGCGAGAGCCTCGCCCTTGCCCATCCGCAGATCGACGGCGTCTGGTCTTCGGGTGGCGCCATGACACAGGCCTGCATCGAGGTCTTCAACGAGCTCGGCCGCCCTCTGGTGCCGATGACCGGAGAGGCCAACAACGGCTTCTTCGGCGCCTGGAAGGAAAACCAGGCCGCCGGTTTCGATTCCATTGCGCCACAGAACCCGACCTGGATGGTCGCCGAAGGCGTCGCGGCCGCCGTCGGCGTTTTGAACGGCCAGGAGATCTACACCCAGTACAAGGTGATCGCCGAACCTTACACCGCCAAGGATCTCGACACGCTCTATCGCTCGGACCTCAACGATTCCTATTGGGTCGGCTCCATCCTGCCGGATGAAAAGCTGAAGGAACTCTACGGCAATTGAGTTGACGCGGTCCGGCCCCCTGGGCCGGTCCGTCCGACCTCGGCAAACAGGCAGAACGCGAAAACCGACGTGACGGCAGTTTCCCATCCCCTGATCGAGGTCGAAAACCTCAGCAAGTCATTCGGACCGGTACACGCGCTGCGCCAGATGCAGTTGCGCGGGTTTGCCGGCAAGGTCCATGCCGTGATGGGCGAGAACGGCGCCGGCAAATCGACGTTGATGAAGCTGCTTTCCGGCGTCTACCGGCCCGACACGGGATCGATCCGTTTGAACGGTGCCGCCGTGGCGTTCGGTCATCCGCGCGACGCGCAGAAGGCCGGTATCTCCACCATCTTCCAGGAATTTTCTCTCCTGCCCAACCTCTCGGTCGCGGAAAACCTCTTTCTCGGCCGCGAGCGGGAAAACGGCCGCAAACTGGGCAGCACCGAAATCCATCGCCGGGCGGCGGCGGCCCTCGCGTCACTGGACCTGCCAATCGATCCGCGCCGCCGGGTCGGCGCCCTGAGCGTCGGGCATCAACAAATGGTGGAGATCGCCAAGGGCGTGCTGGCCGATGCATCGGTCTTCATTTTCGATGAACCGACCGCGGCGCTCGCCACGCATGAAGTCGACACACTGTTCAAGCTGATCTGGCGGCTGACGGCGGCCGGTAAGGTCGTCTTCTACATCTCGCACCGCCTCAGCGAGATCTTCGCCCTGTGTGACGACATCACGATCATGAAGGACGGGCGCTTCGTGCGCTGCGTGGCGACCGGTGAGACGACGGTGGACGACGTCATCCAGGGCATGGTCGGCCGCCCGATCGAGGAGTTGTTCGAACCGCGCGCCGAAACGCTGGGCGCCAGCCTGCTGAAGGCGGAAGGCCTTGCAGGCGACGGGCTCCCGTCTCCCCTTTTCCTCGATATCCGCGAAGGCGAGATCGTTGGAATTGCGGGCCTTGAGGGCCAGGGTCAACAGGAACTCATGCGCCTTGTCGCGGGCTTTGACCGTGCCCAGCGCGGTTCCCTGACGCTTGGCGGCAAGAACATCGAGGGCCATTCCGCGCGGCGCAGGATGGCTACGGGCCTCGGTTTCGTGCCCGAAAGCCGCAAGGACGACGGCCTTTTCCTATCGCTCGACATCGGCGCGAACATGGCGACGGCCGACATCGCCCGTCGCCGCCTGTTCTCCTGGCTGCCGGATTTCGGTGCGCGCGTCGGCGAGGTCATGCGGCAGCTCGCGGTCAAGGCGCCCGATGCCAAGACCCCTGTCGTCGATCTTTCCGGAGGAAATCAACAAAAGGTGGTGCTCGGCCGCTGGCTGTTGGCCGGCGCGCGCGTGTTGCTCTGCGAAGAGCCGACGCGCGGGGTTGATGTCGGTGCCAAACGGGAAATCTACCGCCAGTTGCGCCAGTTTGCCGGCGAGGGTCGTGCGATCCTCGTCACGTCCCGGGAGCTTCCCGAGCTGATCGGTCTCTGCGACCGGCTGCTCGTGATCCGTGACGGCCGGATCGTCGCCGAAATGCAGGCAAGGGGCGCCAGCGAAGATGCACTGCTGCGCGCCGCCCTGCCGGCCATGGAAGGAGACGAGGCATGAGCACCCAGCCAGCGGAGCCGGCAACATCAGGCGTCCTTTTCCGCTTCCGTGAGGATGCCTTCTGGTATCGCCAGCGGGGCGCTGCGCTTTCCTACGGTGTTTTGGCGGCCATGCTCGTCCTGCTCGCCCTCTCCGTACCGACCACCTTCTATTCGCAGACGAACCTTTCCAACCTTGCCGGCCAGCTGGCACCGCTCTTCCTCGTCGCGCTCGGGCAGACCTTCGTCCTGCTGGGTGCCGGTTTCGACCTGTCGGTCGGCGCCGTCATCTCGCTCTCGTCGGCGATCCTGACGCTCGATCTTGCCGACCCGGTCAAGATCCCGCTCGCCCTTCTTGCCGCACTCACCGTCGGTCTGGTCAATGGCTGGGGATGCGTCGTCCTGCGCGTCCACCCCATCATCATGACGCTGGCCTCCAGCTCGATCGTGCAGGGCCTTGCACTGATTTTGCGGCCGACACCGGGTGGTGTCGCGCCCACCCTGCTCGTCCAGGCGGCATCAGGTTCCATTCTTGGTTTGCCGGCCGGCCTGTTCTGGATACTGGGCGGCATCGCCGGCACCGTCTGGCTGGTTCACGGCACAAGCTATGGCGTGCGCCTCTACGCCACCGGGCAAAATGCCCGGGCAACCTGGATGAGTGGCGTCGAGGCGAACCACATCCGCATCTCGACCTACATGCTCTCCGCGCTGATGGCGGCCGGCGCCGGCGCCTATCTGACGGGACGCCTCGCCTCGGGCGACCCCAATGTCGGCACAGCACTCGGCCTCGACAGCGTGCTCGGTGCAGCGCTCGGCGGCACCTTGCTGTCCGGCGGCATCGGCGGGCCGATCGGAACGGTCGCCGGCGTGCTGATCATCGGCGTTCTCAACAACGGGCTCAATCTCGCGGGTGTTTCTCCCTACTACCAGTTCATCGTGAAGGGCTCCATGCTGGTGCTCGCCGTCAGCCTTTTCCGTCGCAAGGAGGCCGGCCTGTGAAGCGCATGCTGCTCGCCCTGCCACCGGCCTTCTGGGGCCTGGTCGCCGTCTGCGCCTTCGCCGCGGCCACGCAACCACAATTCCTGTCGTTGCCCTTTCTCATGATCCTTCTGCGCCAGGCTGCGCCGCTCGGCATTGTCGCGCTCGGCCAGACCTTCGTCGTCGCGAACCGTTCGCTCGACCTTTCGATCGGCGCGACGATCGCCTTCGTCAACCTCATCGTCTCCCATGCGATGTGGAACGGCTATGCCCCGGCGCTCGTCATCTCGCTCGCCCTGTCGGCTGGTCTTGTTATTGGCCTCGTCAACGGCCTTCTCGTCACCGTGCTGCGGGCATCGGCCGTGGTGGTAACACTCGGCACGGCTGCCATCGTCACCGGCATCGGCTTTCTCTATTCCGGCGGTGCAGCGGGCAATGCCATGCCGGAACTGGTGAAATGGCTCGGCCGCGGGCGGATCGGCATGCTGCCAGTCTCGGGCCTTGTCTGGCTCGGCCTCGGCATTGCGAGCTTCATCCTGTTGCGCCGCCTCACGCTCGGTCGCTACATCTTCGCCGCCGGTGACAACCCTTCCGCCGCGCTCTTTTCCGGTATCCCCGTCAACACCACGCTTCTGGCTTCCCACATTCTCAGCGGCCTGTTCGCCGCCGTCGGCGGTCTCGTTCTCTCCGGTCTCGTCGGCGTCGGCTCGCTCAATCTTGGCGCGGACTTTGTGCTGAGCTCCATTGCCGCGGTCATTCTCGGCGGCGCTGTCTTTGGCGGCGGTGCGGGCGGCGCGATCGGGACGATGCTCGGTACCGCACTCCTCACCATGGTGCTCAACCTCCTTACCGTCTTCGGCGTGGACCAACCCGGCAAACTGATCGTGCAGGGGCTTATCATCGCGGTCGCGGCGATCATCTACCAGCAGGGCAGGCATGGCAGCTGATACCCTCACCCTCGGCCTCGATTTTGGAACGTCCGCCGTCAAGGCCATAGTCATGAATGCAGACGGAACCGTGTGCAGCGCCGCAAGCGCAGCTTACGAAACGAAACGGCCGGCGGCAGATCACGCAGAACAGGACCCGGAGGCCTGGTGGCAGGCCCTGCGAGCCGTTTGCCGTGCCGTGATGGCCGACATCGACGGGGCCACCATCGGTGCGATCGGTCTTTCAGGCCAGCTGAACGGCATCGTGCTGATCGGCGCCGATGGAAAGGTGCTGCGGCCGAGCCTCATCTGGCTCGACCAGCGCTGCACGGAACAGGTCCGGGCGCTGGAGGACGAGCATTCTGCCCGGCTCGCCGCCGCAACATCGTCGCCGATTTCACCGATCGCCGTCCTGCCCAAGCTGCAGTGGCTCGCCGTGCACGAGCCGAAGACCATGCAACGCGTTGCCAGGGTCCTGCAGGTCAAGGACTACATCCTCTGGCAACTGACCGGTACCATTGCCACGGATGCCAACGAAGCCTCTGCGACGCTCCTCATGGATCTTGGCCGGCGGGCCTGGGCGCCGGATCTCGTGGCGCTCGCCGGGCTCAAGCCTACCCAGCTGTCGCCCATCCGTCCGTCGGCCGCCATCGCCGGCCGGATCCATCGCGTGGCCGCACGGGAAACGGGCTTGCCGCAGGGCATACCCGTCGTTCCGGGCGCAGGTGACACCGGCGCCCTCGCCGTCGGCTGCGGCGCCTATGCGCGCGGGACCGTTGCCGTCACACTTGGCACCGCCGGACACATCGTCGCTGCCATGCCCAATCGTGGCCCCGGTCCCATCGATGGTCTTTGGCGTATGGCGCATGTCTCGCCGGACCGGGAACTATGGCTGGGCCTCATTCCCGCTGGTGGATTGTCGATCGCCTGGCTTCGGCGGTTGGTCGAAGGCTTCAGCGGCAGGCCGACAGGCTTCGATGACCTTGAGATCCTGTTGCAACAGGCGCCGGCCGGATCGGCAGGCGGGGCCTTTCTGCCATTCCTCGAAGGCGCCGGCACCCCCTGGAACGACCCGGGAAAACGCGCGGGCTTCGTCAATCTGAACGTGACTCACGGCGCACCCGCCCTTGTGCGCGCGGTTTACGAAGGTGTCGCCTTCAACATCCGGGCTGCGATCGAGGCTTTCGAAATCGCCGGCGTCCCGCTCACCGACATCCGGCTTGCCGAAGGCGGGGCCCGCTCGTCCGCCTGGTGCCAGATCATCGCCGACGCGCTTGGGCGCAAGGTTCATGTGGTGGCCGAAGGAGATGCCTCGGCCGCTGGCGCCGCAATCCTGGCTCGCGCCGCCATCGCCGAGGCTGATCTTGCCGCGTGCATTGCCCGAGCGGTGCGCATCGAGCGAACCCACAGCCCGGAGCCTGCCCACCGCACCGCGACGGAGCAGGCCTGGCAACGCTTCAGGCGCTATGCCGGACATGCTCGATGACGGGGCCGTATTTTCTCGGCCTCGACGCCGGAACGTCCCTCATCAAGGCCGCAATCTTCGATCTTGGCGGCCGGGAGCTGGCCGTCGCCGAAAGACCGACGACCGTGCACCGCCCCCATCCCGGCTGGAGTGAAATCGATCCGTCGGAGGCCTGGACCGCGACCACGGAGGTCATCGCGCGCGCGGTCCGCGAAAGCGGCCTCGACCCGGGCAACATCGCCGGCATCGGCCTTTCCGCCGCCATGGTCGGCGCCTGGCTTCTCGATGCAGACGGCATGCCGCTGCGCCGCGGTATCACCTGGGAGGACAGCCGCGCCCAGACCCTGATAGACGGGTACCTTGCGGAAGACCCGGCTTTCCTCAGCCGGATCTTCGCCTCATCGGGTTCGGTCATGCAGCAAGGCTGCACCTTGCCGGTGCTCGCCTGGCTCGTCCGGCATGAGCCGGACGTGCTGCGCCGCACCCGACACATTCTCTGCTTTAAGGACTATCTGCGCTTTCGCATGACCGGCCGGATCGCGACGGACCGAAGCGAGGCGGCGGTCCTGCCGGGCTCCGCCCGTGGACGTGCGCGGTCCTCCGACATGATCTCCCTTTTCGGCCTGGGCCCCTACGAACCGCTCCTGCCACCGATAGTGGATTCCGAGGCCGTTGCGGGAGGCCTGACGGCGGAAGTGGCGGTCGCGACCGGCCTTCGCGAAGGATTGCCCGTCGCCATCGGCGCGGGCGATGTCGCCGCCACGGTCATCGGTGCCGGCGGCCTTGTCCACGGCACCGCGACGGCCGTACTCGGCACGGCCTGCCTTGTCGGTGTCGTGCATGAGCACCCGACCTTCGAACCGGCCGATATCGGCCTGCTCTTCACATTGCCCGGCCATCGCTGGTATCGCGCCATGGTCAATGTCGCCGGAACACTCAATCTCGACTGGGCCTTCGAAACACTCGCGCCGGATCTTTCAGGCCGTGCTGATCGGTTTGCCGCGCTGGACACGATGCTCTCCGCGACCCCAGCCGGCGCCCATGGTCTCACCTACCTTCCCTACCTGTCCGAGAGCGGCATCATCGCCCCACGCGTGAACCGTACGGCAAGGGCGCAGTTCAGCGGCCTGACGCCGCGCCATGACCGGGCATGCCTCTTCCGCGCCATTGTCGAAGGCGTCGCCTTTGCCATGGTGGATTTGCTGGACGCTCTTTCGTTCGACGGGGAGCGCCTGCTTTTGACCGGCGGCGGCGCGCGAAACGATATCTGGGTCCAGATGATCTGCGACCTTGTCGGCAAGCCCGTCGAAGTCCCGCACGGCTCGCAATTCGGCGCCCGCGGTGCAGCCCTGCTCGCCGCAACGGCCACCGGTCATTTCGCCAGCATCAATGACGCCTCGAGCACCGTCAGCGGCGACAGCCGGCTCTTCGAGCCCCGTGCGACCGGCCAGCATGACCTTGCCGATGCGTTTCAGCGCTACCGAGCGGCGCGGGACAGGCTGCTGGCCGCCGGATCGCTGCCGTCTTGAGCCGGGACGGCAACTCCACTATGGCCTGCCATCCGTGAATTCGACCAGGTCCCACAGGTTTCCATAGAGATCCTTGAAGACGGCAACCACTCCGTAGTCGGCCTCTTTGGGTTCACGCACGAATTCGACCCCGCGATCGACGAGCGCCTGGTAATCCTTCCAGAACGCATCGGTCCTCAAGAACAAAAAGACCCGCCCGCCGGCCTGATCGCCGATATAATCCGCCTGATGTTCGCTAGAGGCCCGGGCGAGCAGGACCGAGCAGCCCTGCTGCCCTCGCGGACCGACGACGACCCACCGTTTGTCCTGATCCGGCTGATAGGTATCCTCGATGAGGTCGAAACCCAACTTTCCGACGAAGAAGGCGATGGCCTCGTCGTAATCCCGGACCAACAAGGCGATATGGGCGAGCATCTGCGGCATGAAGCAATCCTGAGCTGATGTAATCAGGTGCGATTATCACCGTGGATTCCGCGGCGGCGCAAGCCGGGACAGTGCGAGAACATCCGGTTCACCGCGCGAATGTGGCTTCGGCTTTCGATGGAACGAGCAAGGACAGAATGTCCTCGATCGCGATCGAGCACGACCCTGAACACGTTTCAGGTCGAGTCTGTCCTCCAGCCGGCCACCATATCCGGCATGAACACTCATATCGACATCACCACCGACCACCAGCGCAAACGCGCCGAGATACTCAAGTCGCTTGCGCTTGATCTCTCCTGCGAAGACACGCCGCCGAAGCCGATGCTCAGGCGGCTCATCCTGCCGATCTGCCTCTTGGCGCTGGCTGCCGGAGCCGGCGGTCTCATACTCTATCGAATGGAGGTGGTGCGCCAGTTCGAAACCGCGCGATCAGAGCCGGAACGCGAAGCGGGCGACCTCGCCGCCGTGCCGCAGGCCGGGGCGCTTGATGCGGAGCAAACCGCCATCCGCGGCGCACTGCCGGCCAGACGCGAGATCACCGGCTCCGGTTTCGTCGTCGCACCCAACGCAACCACTGTCTTCGCCAAGTATGAAGGCAAGATCACACGGGTCGCCGTGGTGCCGGGCGATCATGTCGAAGCGGGCGAGGTCCTGGTTACGCTGGAGGATGCCGGCGCCCGTTTCGCACTCGACCAGGCAAATGCTGCAAAGGCCGAGGCCAAACTGGTCCTCGGCGCCCGCGACATCGACCTTGCACAGGCCCGGGCACGGCTTGCCCGCACGGAAATCCTCGCAGCCCGCAACGCTGCCTCGACGCAGGTACTGGAAGAGGCGCGTTCGGCTGCAGAACGAGCGGCCAATGCCGTCGCGCAGGCGGTTCAATCCGTCGACAGCGCCGACCTTGCCATTCGCATTGCCGCGGAACGGGTCGGTGAACTGACCGTTCGTGCTCCACTGACGGGCACCGTCACGCGCCTCGATGCCCGCATGGGCGATACGGTGCTGGCGCGGATCGACAGCGTTCGCGAAAACCAGAGCCTGCTCACGATTACCGATACGACAAGCCTCGTGATCGACGCCGACGTGGCGGAAACCACCATCGCCGCGCTGAGGCCCGGCCTGCGCGGCGAGGCCGTGCTCGACGGTTTCCCCGACCATCCCTTCCCGGTGACGGTGCTGCGGCTGGCGCCCGTCGCCTCGGCCGAAAAAGGCACCCTCACGCTACGCCTGACGCTTGCCGGCCCGCCGGAAGGCATCCGGCCCAACATGGCGGCCCGCATCCGCATCACCCTCGACGAAACAGGAGACAAGACGCAATGACCCACGACCCGACCCCCTACATCGCCCTTGCCGGTATCAGGAAGGCATATCGCATCGGTAGCGAGAGGATCGCCATTTTTTCCGGCCTCGATCTTGCCATTCCGCGCGGCGATTTCGTTGCCGTCATGGGCCCGTCCGGATCCGGCAAGTCGACATTGCTCAACATGCTGGCCGGCATCGATCGACCGGATGCCGGGACCCTGCGCATCGGCACCAGCCACCTCGACCAGATGGGGGATGCCGCCCGCTCCTCCTGGCGGGCACACAACATGGGCATCGTCTTCCAGTTCTACAATCTGCTGCCCATGCTCACCGCTGCCGAGAATGTCGAATTGCCCTTGCTGCTGAAGCCGCTGTCGCGCCAGGAGCGGCGCCTGCGCGTCGAAAGGGCTCTGGGTCTCGTCGGCCTTGCCGGACGGGAAAGGCAATATCCGGCGCTGATGTCCGGCGGCCAGCAACAGCGCATCGGCATCGCCCGCGCTCTCGTCACCGATCCGGGCCTGCTGCTTTGCGACGAACCGACCGGTGACCTCGACCGCAAGTCCGCCGACGAGGTTCTGGACATGCTGCGCTTCCTCAATCGCGAGCTTGGAAAGACCATCGTCATGGTGACCCACGATCCGCAAGCGGCCCTCTACGCGCGCCGCACGTTGCATCTCGACAAAGGCGATTTCATTGAAGAGAAGAGGGCCGCCTGATGGGCTTTTTCGATCTCGCCCGCAGGAATGCCTGGCGCAAGCCGCTGCGTACCTTGCTGCTCATGCTCTCGATTGCGGTCGCCTTTCTCATTTACGGCCTGACGGCAAGTTTCCTTGCCGGAGCCCAGGGGGCAGTCGGCGCAAGCGACGACCTTCTCGGCGTCACCAGCGTGAGCGGCCGCACGGTCCCCCTGCCCATGGCGGCAATGTCGCGCATCACTGCAGACCCCGATGTCGCGGTCGTGGGATATGTCGCGCGCCTGCGCGGTTTCGTCGATGTCGAGAAGAACGTCGTCGCCGTCAGCGCCGCCGACCCCGACAGGCTGATGGCTGTCAATGGAAAGGAACTCGGGTTGACGCCCGCGCTGATGAAGGCGATCGACGGGGCGCGCGACCGGGTTCTGGTCGGCCGGGCCCTTGCCGAGGCACAAGGCTGGGCCGTCGGTCAGCGGATTACCGTCACTGCCTTCGATACACCGCGAGAAGATGGCAGCCGGGACTGGCGCTTCGAGATAGCCGGCCTCTTCGAGGGTGAAAGCGCTGCCACCGACACCTATTTCCTGATCGCTCGCTACGATTATGTGAATGCTGCCCGTGCGCGCGGCAAGGAGACTGTGGATGCTTTCGTCGTCCGGCCCCGTGCCGGCACCGCCCCCGGAAAACTCGCTGCCCGGATCGACGCGCTCTTCGCCAATTCGCCGACGCCGACACGCACGCAATCGGAAAAGCAGTTCCTGGAAGCTTTCCTGCGCCAGTATGCCGATGTCGGCCTGATTGTGAATCTCGTCGTCGGCGCGGCGTTCATCACGCTGCTGATGATCGTCGTGAACACCATGGTCTTTGCCGTGCGCGAACGTACCTTCGAAATTGGCGTGTTGAAGACACTGGGTTTCTCCCGTCGCGCGATCGTTGTGCTCATCCTCGGTGAAACACTCTTCATCTTCGCCGTCGGCGGCGGTATCGGGCTCGCCCTGGCAAAGCTTGGAACCATGCTCGCCGGCCCGGCACTCGGCCTCGTCTTCTCCCTTCCCGTCCTCGCCAAGGCGCTGGCCATCATCGCTGCCCTCGGCCTCGCAACCGGCGCGCTACCAGCCTTCAACGCAATGCGCACACCGATCATCGCTGCTTTCAGAACGAGGTAACCGCCATGCTGAAATCCACTTCCGCCCATAGCCGACAAACACTTGTGATGATCCGCACGAATCTTTCCAGCCTGTCGCGCCGCCGCGCGATTTCGGCCTCCATGGCTCTGTCGGTCGCGCTCGTCGTCTGCGTGCTTGCCGGCTTCCTCTCCATGGCAAAGGGGTTCGAAACCGCGCTCGCCAGCGCAGGCTCACCATCGGTCGCAGTCCTTCTTGGCAGCGGTACGAACCAGGAGACGGGTTCGGACATTCCCGCAGCCGTCATCCGCACGCTCGACGCCATGACCGGCGATATCGGGGTCGTCCGTGATACCGAGGGCAAACTCGCTTCCTCCCGCGAGATCGTCGTCCCCGTCGATATGGAGCTTGAAGCGGAGGAGCCAGCCCGCACACTGGCACTGCGCGGCATGGATGCGGCCGGCCCGTCGATCCGCGATGGCATCGCACTGTCGGCCGGACACGTCTTCAAACCCGGCACGCGCGAAATCGTCGTCGGAGATCGCCTCGCCGAGGAATTCGGCCTCGATGTAGGCGACACGGTTCGCCTCGGCGCCGTCGACTGGACGGTTGCCGGTCGCTTTTCCGCCCATGGCAGCGCCTTCGAGTCCGAAATCTGGGCCGACCTCGATGCGGTGCGCGCCGCCTTCGACCGGCAGGGCGAAGTGCAGAGCCTGAAACTTCGCCTTACCGGGCCCGATGCGCTCGAGCGTCTGCGGAGGAGCCTCGTCACGATCACGCAGACACCGCTCGTCACGCTTTCCGAAGCCGATCTCTACGCAGCGCAATCCGGGCGCACCGCAAGCCTCATCCGCCTGTTCGGCTGGCCGCTGGCGTTGCTGATGGCGGTCGGCGCCACGGCAGGCGCCCTCAACACGATGATGAGCTCCGTTTCCGACCGCACCGTCGAGATCGCCACCGTCCGCGCGCTCGGCTTCAGCCGTCTCTCGGCCTTTTTCGGCACCTGGGTCGAGGCCGTGGTGCTCGCAAGCGCCGGTGTCCTTCTCGGCCTTTTTGCCTCATGGCTTGTCTTCCATGGATGGCAGGCGAGCACGCTTGGCGCGAACAATACACGGATGGCCTTCCAGCTCACCATCACGCCGGATATCCTTGCGATATCCGGCCTGCTTGGCCTCGCCATCGGCATCGTCGGTGGCGCACTGCCCGCCATCGCCGCCACGCGGCTGCCGATGACGGAGGCCCTGCGCGCGCGCGGCTAGGTCTGTTCCTGTTGGCAGGAAGGGTCTCGGATCTCGAAGCAGCGGGAGCTTCTGCTTCAAGATCCGAGATTCGCCCGCGACTTGCCCTGAGGAAAAAACATGATATTTTTAATCATATTTTTGTGCGATTGCTGCACGCACAGGAGCGGTTGCCATCGCGTACCGCTTGGCCTTAAACGCATGCAGACATGCGAGGACTGCTCGATCATGGGTGGCTTTGAACGGTGAACTACCAGCATGCAATGACCTGCCACACGGAAGGCATCAAGGTGCTTGCCCCGGTAAAATGGCGCAGCCTCGACGGGCTGGTCGGCGTCTTCTGGGATGCGGAGGGCCATTCCGGCGCGCGCGGCTATTACCTTTCACCCGATCCACGCATCGTGATCTTCTTCAACGACGTGTCGCCGCACATCAAGATGACCAACCGTGACGGCGGCATGCTCGCGCATTCGCGCCCGATGACCCGCGCGGTCTATGTGCCGGCCGGCGTTCCGCTCTGGACGAGTTTCACCTCCGCCCATCGCTTTTCCCATCTCGATCTGCACCTCCACAAGGACCGCATGCTACGGTTCCTGTCGCCAACGGTCGGCACGTCGGCCGCGCTTGCGACGCTCCGCCGCCCTGTGGAGATCCAGGACGTCGGCGCGATCGAGACGCTGGCAAGCCTCCTCGTCGACGAAGTGTCGGGCCCGACGAAACACGCGCTCTACGCTGAAAGTCTGGTCGGCACGATCGTCAGTGGCCTGCTGGATATCCAGGATTTCCCCAGCGAGCCGCAGAACGGCCGGCTGACCCAGGCGCAGATGAACCGGCTCGTCACCCGCATCAATGCCCAAAGCGACGGCCGCTTGACCGTCGCCGAGATGGCCAAGACGGCCGGCCTTTCCGAAAGCTGGTTCGCCACCGTCTTCAAGCAGACGACCGGCAAGACACCACTGCAGTGGCAGCTCGGCAAACGCATCGACCTTGCGCAGAAGCTGCTGGTCGAAAGCGAGCTGACGATCGCCGATATCGCCGCCCAGCTCGGCTTTTCCGACCAGGCACACCTTACCAAGGCATTCCGGCAGGTCGCCGGTGATACACCCGCCGCCTGGCGGCGGGTGCAGCAGGTCCGCTAGCCTCTCTCACCACGTCTGGCGCAGCGTCGCCGAGATCGAGCGGCCCGGATTGTAGAAATCTGCGCCGAAGCCACCGTAATCGATATGCTTGCGGTCGAAGAGATTGGAGACATTGACTTCGAAGGACGTGTTCTCGAACACCTTGTAGCTGAAGGCCGCATCGACGACGAAATTGCCGCCCGTCTTCACCGTGTTTTCGTCGTTGAAGTAGTAGGAGCCGGTATAGCGGCCACCGAGGCCGAAGGTCATGTCGCCGCGCTTGCCGTCGCCCTCGAGCATGTAGTTGACCCAGAGCGATGCCGTGTGCTTGGGCACATGGTAGGGTCGGTTGCCCTCATTGCCGGCCGCGCCGTTCTCAACGATCTCGGCATCGAGATAGGAATAACCGGCCGTCAGGCTCCAGTTCGGCGTCAATTCCGCCTTGGCCTCCAGGTCGAAACCGCGCACGCGCACCTCGCCGATCGTCTCCTGGAGGTTCGTGGCAGGATTGGTGCGCGTGATGTTGTTCTTCGTCAGATCGTAGATCGAGGCCGTGATCAGCGCCGGGAAGGCGTCCGGTTGGTATTTCACACCAAGTTCGATCTGTTCGCCACGCTCCGGCTCGACGCCGATGGAGGGCGCTGCAACCGACTCGGCATAACTGACAAAAGGCGCAATCTCATCGGTGACGCGATAGGTGAGGCCGACGCGGTTCGTCAACTCGCTGAAGTCCCCCTCGCTCTTGGCGCCCGTCAGCTTGTTCACCTCGCTAAGGTCGAGCCAGTCGTTGCGAAGGCCGGCCGTGACGATAAACTTATCCCAGAAGGCCAGTTCCTGCTGAATATAGAGCGCCTTGCCCGTCTGGTCGCTGCGCGTGCTGGCGATCAGCGGCAGGTTGGTGGGCCGGCCCGTATAGATCGGGTTCGTCCAGTCTATGCCGGGCGCCGGTCCCCACCAGGTATCGTTGTTGCCCTTCATGTCGTTGTATTCGGCGCCGACCAGAGTGCGGCTGTCCATGGCATCGAAATTCGCCTCGTATTGCAGATGCGCGTCGATGATGAACTGCCGGTTCGAGGCCTCGTTGCCGAAGAAGGCGCGCGAGGCGGTCGTGGAGCCGTCCGTCGGCGTTGCGGAAATATAGGCGTAGCCGAAATCGGTGTCGGATTTGCTGTAGCGCGCATTCGCGCCGAAGGTCAGGCCCGAGCCGAAATCGTGGTCGAACATGACGCTGACCGTATCGCGGTTCGTGCCGCGGAAATTGTAGTCCGGCTCGCCGAAGAAGCGGCTGCCGTCGAAATCGGTGCCGACCGGATGGCCGCCGCTGCCGGGCACGCCGTCCTTGTTCAGGTGATCGTAGACGATGGTAAGGCTGGTGGCGTCCGTCGGCCGCCAGGTGAGGCCGCCCATGAAGAATTTTTCATCATCGCGCGAATGGTCGTACTCCGCATCGGCATCGCGCAGCTTGCCGGTAAAACGATAGGAGAGCGTGTCGTCGGCCGTCAGATTGTCGCCGAAGTCGAAGCCGACCTCCTTGCGGTCGAACGAGCCGCCCGTGACATAGGCCTCGCCGAATTTCTCGCTGCGCGGGCGCTTCGTCACATAGTTGACGGCACCACCGGGATCGGAGACGCCGAACGTCGTGGAGTTCGCGCCCTTCAGCACCTCGACACGCTCGAAGGCATAGGCTTCTTCCCGCACACCGCCGAAGGGACGGCCGAGGATCAGCCCGTCGCGGTAGGTCGTGGCATCGAAACCACGGATCTTGAAGAAGTCGTAGCGGTCATCCGAACCATAAAAATCCGTGGTGACACCTGCCGTATATTGCAGGATCTCCTCGACGGTCTCGGCGCCGCGCTGCTGGATTTCCTTGGCCGTGATGACGGAGACCGTTGCCGGCGTGTTCAGGATCTCCGTCGCCATGCGCCCGCCGGCGGTCGTCTTCTTCGCGACGATCGACCGGGCATCGTTGTCGCCGCCCGTCGCAGAACCATCGCCTTCGACGGTGATGGTCTCAAGCACCGTCGTGGAGCCGGCATCCGCCTGCTGGGCGCGCGAGGCGGACGGCACAAGGGCGACAAGCGCGGTGCAGCCGAGCAGAACCGCAGTCCACAAACGGGTAAGAGGCTGTCTCGTATCGGCGCCGGTCGTCTTGATGTCCATCATCGTGTTCCAGAAATTGAAGTTGCGCTCGCCGGCGCAGGGCAGAACCTGCCGAACGCCAGCCGGAACAGGCCAAAACCCCCTCAGGCCGATGCGGCTGCCCCTTAAAGGGGCCATAACTTGAGACACATTGTCCAGTATTGTAGATTTCCATGGTTTTGTAGGAAACCCCGGAAACTTCGCCGCCCTGCCCCAACAAGCCGCCCCTTCGCCTTGACGCCGCCCGATGAACCTGAAACGGAAACTCCACTTTTAACCACCCTGGAGGGTTTCGCCCATGTCGCGGCTTTTCCGCTTCCCGCTGGTTCTTGTTGCCCTCTGCCTCTGGATCACGCCAACCGCATGGGCCGCGGACGAAACCGCCTATCCCATCGTCATCGAGCACGCCTTCGGAACGACGACAATCACGAAGAAGCCGGCGCGCGTGGCGACCGTCGCCTGGGCGAACCATGAAGTGCCGCTGGCGCTCGGCATCGTGCCCGTGGGCTTTGCCGCCGCCAATTTCGGCGACGACGATGGCGATGGTCTCCTGCCCTGGGTGGCGGAAAGGCTGACGGAACTCGGCGGCGAAAAGCCCGTCCTGTTCGACGAGGGCGACGGTATCGATTTCGAGGCGGTCGCGGCGACGAAACCGGATGTCATCCTCGCCGCCTATTCCGGCCTCAGCCAGGCGGACTACGAGACGCTGAGCCAGATCGCCCCCGTCATCGCCTACCCGCAATCCGCCTGGTCAACCGACTGGCGCGAGACGATCCGGCTCAACAGCGCCGGGCTCGGCATGGCAAAGGACGGCGAAGCGCTGATCGCACGCATCGAGAAGGAAATCGCCGGCACGGTCGCCGGCTATCCGGTCCTCAAGGGCAAATCGGCGATCTTCGTCACCCATCTCGACGCGACCGACCTCAGCATGGTGAACTTCTATACCGCCAACGACACGCGCATCAAATTCTTCCGCGACCTCGGCCTCGCCTCTCCCAAAAGCGTGCTGGACGCAACGAAGCCCGGACAATTCGCCGCCAGCGTCAGCGCCGAACAGGTCGACGCCTTCGACGATGTCGATATCGTCGTCAGCTATGGCGGCACGCCGCTGCTCGACGCCGTGAAGGCCGATCTCCTGCTCTCGCGCATGCCCGCCGTCAGCAAGGACGCGCTCGTCATGCTCGGCCGCGACCCGGTCGGCACGGCCGCCAATCCGACGCCGCTGTCGATCTCCTGGGTGCTGAAGGACTATGTCGCGCTTCTTGCGGAAGCGGCCGGGAAAACGAAATGACATCGCACGCCGCCACGGCACGAAATCCGGCGCCGGCCGGACGCCTCAAGCGCCTGCGCGGGCTCTGGCTTTTGCTGGCCGCCGCTACGCTGGTCGTGCTGGTGGCGCTGTCGGTGGCGATCGGCACGCGGAATGTCGGTCTTGGCGACATCCTTTCCGCGCTTGGCGGCAGGGTCGAGACGATCGGTGAGGCGGCTGTGGCGATGCGCATTCCCCGCACGCTGCTGGCGCTGCTCGCCGGCGCCGCGCTCGGCCTTGCCGGCGCGGTCATGCAGGGCGTGACGCGCAATCCCCTCGCCGATCCCGGCATTCTCGGCGTCAACATGGGGGCATCGCTCGCCGTCGTCGTCGGCGTCGCCTGGTTCGGTATCGAAACCGCCTTTGCCTATATCGTCACCGCCATCCTCGGCGCGGGGGCGGCGGCGATCTTCGTCTATGTCATCGGCTCGCTCGGGCGGGGCGGGGCGACGCCGCTGAAGCTGGCGCTCGCCGGGGCCGCCACGTCCGTCGCCTTCTCCTCGCTGGTCATCGCCGTCGTCCTGCCGCGCGCCGACATTGCCGGCGGCGTGCGCGCCTGGCAGATCGGCGGCGTCGGCGGGGCGACCTTCGAACGCATCCTTCCCGTCCTGCCTTTCCTTGCCGCCGGCTTCGCCATCAGCCTCCTCTCCGCCCGCAAGCTCAACGCCCTCGCGCTTGGCGACGAGCTTGCCGCCGGCCTCGGCGAACATGTCGCGACCACCCGCGCCGTCGCCGCCTTCGGCGCGATCCTGCTCGCAGGCGCGACGACGGCTGTCTGCGGCCCGATCGGCTTTCTCGGCCTCATCGTACCGCATCTCGTTCGCCTCCTGACCGGCAGCGACCATCGCTGGCTGCTGCCCTTTTCCGCCCTCGGCGGCGCCTGCCTGCTGATCGCCGCCGATATTGTCGGGCGCATCGTGGCAAGGCCGGCCGAACTGGACGTCGGCATCGTGACGGCGCTGATCGGCGCGCCCTTCTTCATCTGGATCGTCCGCCGCCAGCGGGTGCGGGATCTTTGACCATGCTCGCCCCCCTCGTCGATTCCATTGCGAAAAACCGCCATCGCCGCGCCCGCCGGCGCCACTGCGTCATCGGCTTCCTCCTCGCGCTCGTCACCGCGACCTTCCTGCTGACCCTGCTGCTCGGCCAGTCCTTCACCCCACCGCAGGACATTTTCCGCGCGCTGATGGGCGAGGATGTGCCTGATGTCGCCTTCACTGTCGGCCAGCTCCGGCTGCCGCGCGCCATGCTCGCGATCCTCGCCGGCCTCAGTTTCGGCCTCGGCGGCGTCGCCTTCCAGATCATGCTGCGCAATCCGCTGGCGAGCCCCGACATTATCGGCATCAGCTGGGGGGCGAGCGCCGCCGCGGTCTTCGCCATCGTCGTGCTCGGGCTTTCGGGGCCGATCGTCTCGATCCTCGCCGTTATCGCCGGGCTTGGCGTGGCGCTCGTCGTCTACGCGCTCTCCTTTCGCAACGGCGTCGCGGGCACGCGGCTCATCCTCGTCGGCATCGGCGTTTCGGCCATGCTGGAGAGCGTCATCGCCTACATCCTCTCCACCGCCCCCGCCTGGACCCTGCAAGAGGCGCTGCGCTGGCTCACGGGCAGCGTCAACGGCGCACAGCTCGGCCAGAGCCTGCCGCTCGTCGTCGCGCTCGCCGTCTTCGGCGGCCTGCTGCTTTCCCGCGCCCGCGACCTCGAAGCCCTGCGGCTTGGCGACGACACCGCGGCCGCGCTCGGCGTCCGGGTCGGCCAGACCCGCGTGCTGGTCATCATCGCGGCCGTCGGCATGATCGCCAGCGCCACCGCCATTTCGGGGCCGATCGCCTTCGTCGCCTTCCTCGCGGGGCCGATTGCCGCCCGCATCGTCGGCAACAACGGCTCGCTGCTCGTCCCAGCGGCACTGACAGGCGCGGCGCTGGTATTGGTCGGCGATTATTGTGGCCAGTTCCTGCTGCCGAGCCGCTATCCCGTCGGCGTCGTCACCGGGGCGCTCGGTGCGCCCTACCTGATTTTCCTGATCGTGCGCGTCAACCGGTCCGGAGGCTCCCTATGAAACCGCACACCCTCCTCGCCACCGGCCTTTCCGCCGGGTACGGCGAAACACGCATCCTCGACGGGCTCGACCTTGCCGTGCCGCCCGGGAGGATCACCGTCATTGTCGGGGCGAACGCCTGCGGCAAGTCCACGCTGCTGCGCACCCTCTCGCGCCTGCTGCCGGCCCAAAGAGGGCAGGTGTTGCTGGACGGCAAGTCGATCCATCGCATTCCCTCAAGAGATCTTGCCCGCACGCTCGGCCTCCTGCCCCAATCGCCCATCGCGCCCGAGGGCATCACCGTCGCCGACCTTGTCAGCCGCGGCCGCCATCCGCATCAGGGGGTCTTTTCCCGCTGGACGCGCGAAGACGACGTAGCGGTCGCCGCCGCCCTTGCGGCGACGAAGACCGACGACCTTGCGGAACGGCCGATCGACGAACTCTCGGGCGGTCAGCGCCAGCGTGTCTGGATCGCCATGGCGCTTGCCCAGCAGACGGACCTCCTGCTGCTCGACGAGCCCACCACCTTCCTCGACATCAGCCACCAGATCGAGGTGCTGGACCTCCTGACCGACCTCAACCAGACGCGCGGCACCACCATCGTGATGGTGCTGCACGACCTGAACCTTGCCGCCCGCTACGCCGACCACCTCGTCGCGATGGCGAACGGCCGGCTGCACATCGCCGGCCCGCCGGAGACCGTTCTGACAGAGGACCATGTGCGACAGGTCTTTGGCCTCGAAAGCCGCATCATCACCGACCCGACCTCCGGTCGGCCGACCATGTTGCCGATCGGCCGCCATCGCATGATTTCCCCCGTAATCAAGGAGCCCGCATGAACGCCCTCCCGCAATTCAAGCTCACCGGTGTCGCGCTGCCGAAGGATGCGCTGAAAATGCTCGATGAGGTCTGCGAGCACTTCGTCGAGCACGCCGAGGTGCGGCGCACGGAAAATGCCGCAACGCTGACGAGCGAGATCGGCACAGCCGATATGCGTCTCGACGGCGGACGGCTCCTCATCGATCTCGCCTGCCCGAGCGACGAGACGCTTCAGATGAGCCGCACGGTCATCGCCGAGCACCTCTTCTATTTCGCCGGCGAGGACCCGCTGGAACTCACCTGGTCCGAACCGGCGACGCGTTCGCGGCTCGCCAATCTTCATGAAGTGACCGTCGTCTCGGCCGAGGACGTGACGCCGCACATGCGGCGCGTCATCTTTGCTTGCACAGACGTGAAGCCTTTCATCGGCGAGGGCATGCATGTGCGCCTGCTGGTGCCGCCGAAAGGCCGGACGCCGGTCTGGCCGGGGCTGCGCGATGACGGCCGCATTGCCTGGCCGGAGGGCGAGGATGCGCTGCTCGTGCGCGTCTACACGATCCGCGCCGTCAACGCCGAGCGCGGCGAACTCTCGGTCGACTTCCTGCAGCATCCCCTGCCTGGCGTTGCGACACCCGGCGCGGATTTCGCCCGGGATGCGCAGCCGGGGGACAGGCTCGCCCTGCTCGGCCCCGGCGGCGGCGACCTTCCGCAGGCCGAAACCATCTTCCTTGCCGGGGACGAAAGCGCCTTGCCCGCCATCGCCCGCATCGCCGCCGAAGCGCCCGAAGGCACGAGGATGCAGGCGATCATAGAGGTGGCGGATGCGGCGGAAGAGCAGCCGCTGCCGACCACCGGAACGCTCGACATACGCTGGCTGCACCGCGCCAGCTACCCGGCGGGCAACAAGAACATGCTCGCGCAGACGGTGATAGAGGCACTTGCTGCCGTGGATGAAGAAGCCTTCGTCTGGGTCGCCTGCGAGCGGGAGGATGTCCGGCTTGTCCGCGCATTCCTCAAGGGCCGCGGGCACGATCGCACGCGCACCTATGCCGCCTGGTACTGGGAGCGCGACAACGCCTGACGGAACGGCACCTTTCCCCATCCAAAGACGGCTTCTCCGGGTCGCAACCGGTTGAGATCCCGGCTGGCATGAGGCAACCCATAAATTGCCGGGCAGGGAACGACTTTTATCGAGAAGGCGGCGCAACGCCGCCTGAAGCCAAACGCCGCACCACCGGTTCCTTCAGCAAAGGGAATGCGCCCGCTCGATCATAGCCCGGATGGCACGCAGATCCTCAACGAAGAGGGCATGCTGCCTCAACCGTTCCGCGCCGTCCGGAAGGCGCAGCAGATGGGATGGGTGGATTGTGGGGTAGAGCAACCGCGCGCCTTCCATGGCGATCGGCTTGCCGCGAACTTCACTGAGCGGGCGGCGCTCTCCGCTCAGCGCATGGAGGGCGGTCGCGCCGAGCGTGACGACAAGGCTCGGCTGGACAGCATCGATCTCCTTGGCAAGCCACCACCGGCAGTGCTCGATCTCGCCCCTGTCCGGTCGCTGGTGAAGACGGCGCTTGCCACGAGGGACATATTTGAAGTGCTTTACCGCATTCGTCAGATAGAGACTGTCGCGGGCGATGCCCGCCTCGTGCAGCGCGGCGTCCAAGACCCTGCCTGCCGGGCCGACAAAAGGACGGCCAGCAAGATCCTCCTGATCACCCGGTTGCTCCCCGACCATCATGATCCGTGCACCCTGTGGCCCCTCGCCAAATACGGTTTGCGTGGCGGCGCAATGCAGCGGGCACCGCGTGCACCGTCCTGCCTCTTCGCGCAGCGCATCAAGCGTGCCCGGGCTTTCCAGCCTGACCTGCGGCAATGTCGGGGCGGCATCCTGGAGACGATGGTGAAAGAGCGGCGGATCGCTGGCGGCGCGTTCGGCCATGGCGCGCACATTCGCCTCGGCATGGGCGATGAGGCCTGGAATCAGCGCCGCCTCCGGCAGGTTGCGCCAGTACTTCTTCGGCATCTCCGTCTGCATGGCCTTCACCTTGAGCCGGGCCGGATTGAAGATGCTCGCATAGTAGGTGCACCAGAGGTCATCCGTCGGGTCGTCATGGCCGGGATTTTCACAAGGGCGCGGATCGAAGGCCAGGGTCTCGCCATCCCAGCGCGCCGACCCGCGCGGGGTGGCGATCATCCAGTCCATATCGGCAAAGCGTCGACGGAAGAAAGGCGCCGTGCGGGCAACCACGAAATGCGACGGCTCGAACCAGGCGACGAACCGGCGGCGGCCCACCGCTTCTCCGAAAACCTCCTTGAAGCGTACGAAGGCCGTCATCTTGTGGCTATCGCGATGAACATTTCTGGCAAGCAGCCGTGCCCGGGCAACATCCTCGTCCGCCGGCAGCGCGAGAAGGTTCCTGTCGGATTGCAGGCGCCAGAGCAGCCTGTAGAGGAGATGGAAACGGCCGGGTTCGGTATGGCAGACGACCGCCTCGGCCAACTCCAGAAAACCGGCGGGAACGGTGAGCGCCCGCGCCCGAGGCAAGGCTTTCGGCAGGTTCTGCCCCGCCGCAAAGAGCTCGTTCTCCCCCGACGTCCGCCATTCCACCTCCCGCGGTGCAACACCGGCGGCAGCGAGTGCGCGGGCCGCATCCCGCCATTCGGCAAAGTCACCGCGGCCGAGAAGGAAGACCCTGTGCATCAGAGCAGCGAAAGCTGTACCGGCCTGGGTGCGAAGAACGCCTTCAGGTCGGCCCGGTCGGCAAGGCGGCGGGGCGTCCAACCGTCCGTTTCGATGAAGGCACGTACCTTGCGCAGCGAAACGCCGAGCCTTGCCAGGTCCTCCAGCCGCAGACGGCGGAGGCGGCGGCTGGAAAGAATGGCCTCCACGGTCTTCGTGCCGAAGCCAGGCACGCGCAGCAGCCGTTCCCGCTCGGCCCGGTTGACATCCACTGGAAACGCATCGCGATTGGCGAGAGCCCAGGCGAGCTTCGGGTCCATGTCGAGATCGAGCATGCCGCCGGTTGATGCCGTGATTTCGTCGACGCCGAAACCGTAGAAGCGATAGAGCCAGTCGGCCTGGTAGAGCCGGTGTTCACGAACCAGCGGCGGCTTGATCAGCGGAAGCGCACGGGAGGCGTCAGGGATGGGGCTGAAGGCGGAATAGTAGACACGCTTCAGTCCGTAGCTGCCATAGAGCCGGGCGCTGGTTTTCAGGATGGTTGCATCATCCGCACCGTCGGCCCCGACGATCATCTGCGTGCTCTGCCCACCCGGCACGAAGCGCTTGCGTCGTTTCGACTGTAAGGTCGGCTCATCCGCCGCTTCGATCTTGCGGCGCAGGTCGCCCATCGCACGGCGAATTCCCTCCGGGCGCTTCTGCGGTGCGAAGCGGCCGATGCCGGCATCCGTCGGAAGCTCGATGTTGAGCGACAGGCGATCGGCGTAAAGCCCCGCCTGCTCGATCAGTTCCGGCGCGGCATCGGGGATGGATTTCAAATGGATGTAGCCGCCAAATCCATGCACCGTTCGCAGCTCCCGCGCCACGCGCACCATCTCTCCCATTGTGTGATCGGGCGAGCGGATGATGCCCGACGACAGGAACAGCCCTTCGATATAGTTGCGGCGGTAGAACTCCAGCGTCAGCCAGACCACCTCTTCTGGCGTGAACCGGGCTCGTTCCACATTGCTGGACGAGCGGTTGATGCAATAGGCGCAATCGAAGATGCAGAAGTTGGTGAGAAGAATCTTGAGAAGCGAAATGCATCGGCCGTCGGGAGCATAGGCATGGCAAATTCCGGCTCCCTCCGTCGAGCCGAGCCCGCCGCTTTCCATGGAGTCCCGCTTCACCGTTCCACTCGAAGCGCACGAGGCATCGTATTTGGCGGCATCCGAGAGGATCGCTAAGCGCTGCTTCATCGATTTCTTCATGAATGTTCACTATATGTTCTTTTGCGCACCGTCAAGCAACCGGCCCAGACGGCGCGCGCATGAATGCATCAGAACGCCGTACGGCCTGCACCACCGCGCCAGACAGACCGCACGGTGGAACACGGCTTGAACCCGTCATATCAGGGTTTTCAAATCGAAACCCGTATCGGCCACCTGCTCCGGCAAGGGTGAACGCCCGGCCTCGATCAAGCGCTTGCCCACCATATAGCTGCGCGGCTCGTTCATCGCATCGACGGCAAGCAGCACGCCCTCGCGAAAATACCAGTGCGAACGTGCCTTCTCGTTCGCTCCCGATCGCACCACAACCCGGTCAAATGTCGTGTTCAGGCCGGCGATCTGCAGCTTCACGTCATACTGGTCGGACCAGAACCAGGGCTTCGGCACATAATCCATCGCCGCACCCAGCATATTGGCCGCGACGGCTTCAGCCTGGTCGATGGCGTTCTGCACACTCTCCAGCCGGATCATGTCACCGCGATAGGGCAGGCGCGCGCAATCACCGGCCGCCCAGATGGCGGGATCTCCTGTCCTGCCATGCGCATCGACGATAACACCGCCATCGCAGGCGAGACCCGCCGCCGCCGCGAGCCCGTCATTGGCCGTCACGCCGATGCCGGCGATGACGAAGTCCACCTCCCGGCGTGAGCCATCCGCCAACACCACCGAGATCGCCTCCCCGCGTTCCAGCCCAGCCAGGCCGGTGCCCTCGAGGATTTCGACACCGTTGCCGGCATGAAGGCTCCGGAAATAATCGGAGGTTTCCGGCGCGGCGACGCGCTGGAGAATACGGGGCGCCGCCTCAATGAGTGTCACCTTGAGGCCGAGCCTGGCCGCCACCGCCGCGGCCTCCAGCCCGATATAGCCGCCCCCGACGACCAGCACCCGTCGCCCCTCGCGGAACTCCGGGGCCATACGATCGACATCGGCCAGATTGCGCACCACATAGACGCCGGACAGGTCGCCACCGAGCGCGGCCGGTAGCGAACGCGGCGTCGCGCCGGTCGTCAGCGCCAGCTGGTCATAAGATACGCGGTCGTCATCGAGACGGATCTGCCGCGCGGCGCGGTCGATCGCGACGATCCTTTCACCGAGCCGCAGGGCAATGTCGTTGTCCGCGTAGAACCGCTCGGGCCGCAGGTGCAGCTGCTCCAGCGTCATTTCCTTCATCAGGTATTTCTTGGAGAGTGGCGGGCGCTGGTAGGGCAGCGTGTCTTCTTCACCGATGAGCGTGATGCGCCCGCCAAAACCAAGGACCCGCAGTTTGGCCGCCAGCGACGACCCGGCCTGTCCTGCTCCCAGGATCGCTATGTGGTTCATGTCGTCCTCCCCTCGCTCCTGCTCACGCGACCCGGTTTTCCGGCGCATCGCCGCGGAAAAAGGCCTCCAGATTGTCGAGCGCCGTCATGCCCATCGCCGCGCGTGCCGCCTGCGTCGCCGAACCGAGATGGGGCAGCAGAACGACGTCGTCACGCTCGCGGAGGGCGGCCGGCACGGCGGGCTCGAATTCATAGACATCGAGCGCCGCCCCGGCGATCTGCCGGCATTCGAGCGCGCGGATCAGGGCCACCTCGTCCACCACCTCGCCGCGCGAGACGTTGACGAGATGCGCCTCAGGCCGCATCAAAGCGAAGGCACGCTCGTCGATCAGGTGGCGCGTCTCGCTGCCACCCGGCACGGTCAGAACGACAAAATCGGCGCGTTGCAGCAGATCGTCCAGGGGCACCTGTGTCGCGTCCATGCCGGACACGGTCTTCGGCGAGCGGTTGTGGAACAGCACCCGCATGCCGAAACCGGCAGCGGCGCGGCGGGCGACCTCCTGCCCGATACGCCCCATGCCGACAATGCCGATCGTGCTACCGGAAACATCCCGGCCGAGAAGCTGTACGGGATGCCAGCCCTTCCATGCCCCGGACCGCACCAGCCGCTCCCCCTCGCCCGCACGGCGCGCGGTCATCAAGAGGAGCAGCATCGCAAGGTCGGCTGTCGGGCCGGTGACGGCCCCCGGCGTGTTGGTGACGGCAATGCCTGCGCGCGCCGCTGCCGCAAGGTCGATATGGCTGACCCCGGCGCCAAAATTGGCAAGGATGCGGCAGCGCGGCAATGCCCCATCGGCAAACACCGCCGGCGAGAAGACATCGCCGAGAGAAGGCAGGATCGCGTCGTGATCGCGGAGCGCGGCGGAAAGCTCTGCCGCCGTCGTGGCGCCGGCGTCCTTGCGGATCGTCAGGTCGAAGAGGGCGCCGGCCCGCTCGTGCACGGCGGCCGGCAAGGGACGGGTGATCAGCAGGCGCGGTCGTTTCATAAATCCCTCCCAGACTGCATTCCAACCACCCTCCCGGCGGCAGAAAGCCACGAATAAACATGATGATAATCAAAAGCTTACCGTAACATCTGGAAAGAACATACCAAATAGTTTGACCATTTGCTATGAGTTTGTTTATCTAACCTCGGAGGAAGAGGAGGAGCAAGATGGAACTTCTGTCATCAACGGGTATCCGTAACGGCATGGAGGCTTCCCGATGAAGCGCTTCTGGGCCGACTATTCCAGCCGTGATTTCGCAGCGCTCGATCGGGGACGCCTCATCGCCGTCCTGCCCATCGGAGCCATCGAGCAGCACGGACCGCACCTGCCGATGTCCGTCGACAGCTGTACCGTCGACGGGGTGGTGCGCCGCCTCGCAAAAGCCCTGCCGGAGGATAGTCCAGTGCTGTTCCTGCCCACGCAGGCCGTCTGCAAGAGCGACGAGCATATCGACTATCCCGGCACGCTCACCCTTTCGGCCGAAACGCTGGTCCGCGTGCTGACCGAAATCGGCGCCAGCGTGGCGCGCTCGGGGGTCCGCAAGTTCGTCCTCCTCAACGGCCATGGCGGCAACATTCCGGTCATGGACGTCGTGACCCGCCAGCTGCGCGTTGCCCATGACATGCTGGCCTTCTCGGTCAACTGGTTCGGCTTTGGCATGCCCGAGGGCGTCTATTCCGATGTCGAGCGCACCCACGGCATCCATGCCGGCGACATGGAGACCTCCGTCATGCTGGCACTCGACCCCGGCAATGTGACCATGGCCGCGGCCCGCGACTTCCGCTCGCGCGGCCAGGACCTTTTCGAAAACTTCCGCCATCTCGGCCTCGGCCGTGGCGCAAAACCGGGCTGGAAGACACAGGATTTCAGCACGGCCGGGGCCTGCGGCGAGGCGCATCTCGCCACCGCCGAAAAGGGTGATGCGACCCTCGACCACGCCGTGGCGCGCCTCGTCGAGGCCATGGCAGAGATCGACAGCCTGCCAGCCGACTGGCTGGACAGAAAGCCGGAGTGGTAGCATGAACGCGGCAAGCCCTCTCCCCAAGGCCGCCGGCCTGACCGGCGCGCCCGCCCTCATCGACATGAAGGACGTCTACAAGCGCTTCGCAAACGGTACCGTGGCGCTGCGCGGCATGTCGCTGACGATCCGCAACGGTGAGTTCGTGTCCTTCCTCGGCCCTTCGGGCTGCGGCAAAAGCACCGCACTGAAGATGATCTCCGGTCTCCTGTCCCTCTCCTCGGGTTCGATCACGGTCAACGGTCATCCGGCCGGCGAAAGTCCCCATGGCAGCGATATCGGCTATGTCTTCCAGGAAGCGACGCTGATGCCCTGGGCAACGGTCTTCGACAACGTCTTCCTCCCCCTGAAACTGCAGGGGCTCGGCAAGGGCGAGGCGAAAGCCCGCGTGGAAGAGGCCCTTTCCATGGTGGGCCTTGCCAATTTCGCCCGCTCCTATCCGCGCGAACTTTCGGGCGGCATGAAGATGCGCGTTTCCATTGCCCGCGCCATGGTGACGAAGCCGAAGCTGCTCTTGATGGACGAACCCTTCGCAGCGCTGGACGAGATGACCCGATCCAAGCTCAACGACGAGGTGCTGGGCCTCTGGCGCTCGCACGGGCTGACAGTGATCTTCGTCACTCATTCGGTCTTCGAGTCCGTCTATCTCTCCAGCCGCGTCGTGGTCATGGCCGCGCGCCCCGGCCGCGTGGTGCACGACATCGCGCTGCCCGGCGCGGAGACGCGCACGAGCGCCTACCGCATGACATCCGAGTACACCGAGAACTGCCGTCTGGTCAGCAACGCGCTCGAAGGGACCATGGACCATGTCGATCTCAACCATTGATCCGGCCGTTGCCGAAAGCGAAATCGTCGATCCGCGCATCCTGCTCGAACGCCGCGAACGGCGCCTGCGCGTCATCATGCCCATCATCTCGATTCTGGTGGTGCTTGGACTGTGGGAATTCCTCGTCTGGTACAACGAGGTTCCGCATTACCTGATCCCCGCGCCAAGCCTGATCGCAAAGACGCTGGTCGAGGACTGGTCGTCTCTGATGCAGAGCGCGGCGTTCACGGTGAAGCTGACGCTGCTGTCACTCAGCCTCGCCATCATCGGCGGCGTGCTGCTCGGCATGCTCTTTGCCTTGTCGCGCACGGTGGAAATGTGCCTCTTTCCCTTCGCCGTCATCCTGCAGGTAACGCCGATCATCGCCATCGCACCGCTGATCCTCATCTATGTCAGCAACACCTTCTTCGCGCTGCTCATCTGCGCCTGGATCGTCGCGTTCTTCCCGATCCTGTCGAACACTGCGATCGGCCTGCGCAGCGCCGACCATAACCTGCGCGACATGTTCCGGCTCTATCAGGCGACGCCCTGGCAGCGCCTGCGCCACCTGCTGATCCCCTCGGCACTCCCCTACTTCATGGCCGCGCTGAAGATCGCCGGCGGCCTGTCGCTGATCGGCGCGGTCGTCGCCGAATTCGTCGCAGGCACGGCGGGGCAGAACACCGGCCTTGCCTCACGCATCCTCGAATCGAGCTTCCGCAACGAGATCCCGCGCATGTTCGCCGCGCTGTTCCTCGTCTCGGTGCTGGGGGTCGGGATCTTCCTCGTCACGTCCTGGCTGTCGAACCTCGTGCTCGGCCACTGGCACGAAAGCGAAATCAAGCGCGAGACGTGAACCTCATGCGGACCATCGAGACCACCAGCCTCGCCGATGCCGGCGCAGCGGGCCTGCGCCTTGCAGGCGCCAGCCTCGCTGGCCGGGAGGGCCATTGGGACATCGCCATCAACGGCGGCCGCATCACGGCCCTCGCCCCCTCGGCAAGCCGCGATGGCGGCCTCGTCCTGCCGCTCCTGGCCGACATTCACACCCATCTCGACAAGACCTTCACCGCCTCCCGGATGCCAGCCCGTGCCACATCGCTCTTCCACGCCATCGAGATGATGCAGGCCGATGCCGCACTCTGGGACGACGCCGATCTGCGCCGGCGGGCAGGCCGGGGACTGGATCGCGCCTATCGGCACGGCACGGCGCTGATGCGCAGCCATGTCGACTGGCACGGCGCGACGCCGCCGGCAGCCTGGACCGTGCTGCGCGGGCTTGCCGACGAATGGCAGGGTCGCCTCCATCTGGAGCTTGCCTCGTTGACGCCGCTCGATCTCTTCGCCGAAGTCGGCGAAGCCATCGCCGGTGAGGTCAAGGCGACGGGTGGGGTGCTCGGGGCATTCATCTATCGCAACAATGACCTCGAGGCCCGGCTCGCGCACGTCTTCGATCTTGCGGAAAAGCACGATCTTCTGCTCGACTTCCATGTCGATGAGGGGTTGGACATCGAGGCGCGCGGCATCGATGCCATCGTGGTGGAAACCGAAAGGCGCGGCCTTTCCGGCCGGGTGTTGTGCGGTCATGGCTGCGCGCTCTCGGTGCGTGATCCCTCGGAGGTCGCGGACATTCTCGCCCGAGCGGGCGGAGCGGGTGTCGGACTGACGGTGCTGCCAGGCTGCAACGCCTACCTGCAGGACGCCAGGGCAGGCCGCACGCCGCGCCTGCGCGGCCTTGCGCCCCTGCATGAGGCGCGGGACGCAGGCCTTGCCGTGATGATCGGCTCCGACAACGTGCGCGACGCCTTCTTCCCCTTCGGCGATTATGACCTCTTCGACGCCTTTCGCAGCGCGACCCTGCTCGGCCACCTCCAGCCGGAGGACTGGCTGGACGCGGTGAGCGAGACACCGGCCCGCTGGATGGGCCGGAGCCTTGCGCTTGTCGAGGGCGGCCCCGCCGATTTCATCCGGCTCGACGCCGAGGATCTGACCGATGCCCTGAGCCGTCCCCGCGCCGACCGACAGGTCTGGCGGGGGGGCCGCATCCTGACCGACCACGAAGGAGAACAGACATGACCGGACACCGCGACTGGGCGTCGATCAAGACGGCGCTGAATGGGATCCGCCTGCATGACGACGAGAACTACATCGCCGCGCGTTCGCGCGACTACTTCTGGTATAGCCCCATCCTCAACGAGCAGCTGAAGGACAAGCTGGGCGAGCTGGTGGTCGTACCCCAGAGCCTTGAGGAGGTCGTGCATGTCGCCTCCGTCGTCGCCCGCCACAAGGTTCCGCTTACACTGCGCGGCGGCGGCACCGGCAATTACGGCCAGTGCGTGCCGCTGGACGGCGGTATCGTCATGGACCTCACCCGCCTCGACAGAGTGATCGAGATCACGGACGGCCATGTGCGCGTGGAGGCGGGCGCCCGCATCTCGCGGCTCGATGACGCTGCGCACGAGACCGGGCAGGAACTGATGATGTATCCTTCGACCCGCCAGATGGCGACCATCGGCGGCTTCGTCGCCGGCGGCTCTGGCGGCATCGGCTCGCTGCGCCATGGCATGCTGCGCGACCCCGGCAACCTCACCTATGCCAAGGTCGTCACCGTCGAACCGGAACCGCAGGTCATCGAGCTCCACGGCGAAGACGTGCAGAAGGTGCAGCACGCCTATGGCACCAACGGCATCGTGGTGGAGCTCGGCGTCGGCCTCACCCGCGCAACGGACTGGATCCATACCGCCGCGCTCTTCGACGGCTACGACGCCGCGCTACGTTTCGCCTCGCTGGCGCAGCAGAAGGGGCTCGACTGCTACCTGCTGACCACCGTCGAGCGTCGCTTTGCGCCCTTCTACAACAAGCTCGGCGATCTCTTTCCCGCAGACCGGGACGCCGTCTTCGCCATGGTCGCGCCGCAGGAGATGGCCCGCTTCACCGCCGAGGCAGAAGCCCTTGGCGGGCGCATCTCGTTTGCCATGAGCAAGCCGGAGATCCGCGCCGCCGGCCTGCAACCGGCCTATGAATGCGGCTGGAACCACACCACGCTGCAGGCCCTCAAGGCGGACAAGAGCTGGACCTATCTGCAGGTCGCGTATCCGCGGCCCTTCGATGCCGACCTCGTGCTCCGCCAGATGGCCCGCTACGGCGAGGAGATCTACTGGCACCACGAAATGGCGCGTATGGACGGCGAGGTGCAGATCTTCGCCCTGCCGTTGGTGCGCTACCGCGGCGAAGAGGCCATGTACCGCCTGATCGCCGAAGTGGAGGAGACGGACGGCTGCACGATCTTCGACCCTCATGTGGTGACCATCGAGGACGGCGGCATGAAGCAGATCGACCAGACGCAGATCGAGTTCAAGAAGCGCGCCGATCCATACGGCCTGATGAATCCCGGCAAGACCCGGGGCTGGACCGATGGCATGGCCCGCACCGACGCCTGAAACAACCAAAGGGGAAACGCGCATGAAACACATGACAAGTCTTTTCGCCGCCGTGGGCCTGCTGCTCGCCGCCGGCTCCTCCTGGGCCGCCGACAAGGTCGTCTTCGGTACCAACTGGCTGGCCCAAGGCGGCCATGGCGGCTTCTACCAGGCCGTGGTGGACGGCACCTATGCCAAATACGGCCTCGACGTCGAGATCAGGATGGGTGGCCCGCAGGTCAACACCCGCCCGATGCTGCCGGCCGGCCGGCTCGATTTTCTGATGGGCGGCAACCTGCTGCTCGCTTTCGACAATGTGCGCAACGGCATTCCCACCACGGTCGTGGCAGCGATCTTCCAGAAGGATCCGCAGGCCTTCATGGCGCACAAGGGCGAATATGCCGATTTTGCGGCGCTCACCAAGGCACCGTCCGTGCTCGTTTCCAAGGACGGCCAGTTCAGCTTCTGGCAGTGGATGGTCACCCGCCTCGGTTTCCAGGATGAACAGCTGCGCCCCTACGGCTTCAACCTCGCGCAGTTCCTGAGCGACAAGAAGATGGTGCAGCAGGCCTATGGCACCGCCGAGCCGCTCTATGCCGCAAAGGAGGGCGCCGAGGTTGACGTGTTCCTGCTCGCCGATCAGGGCTGGAGCACCTATGGCTCGATCATCGAGACGCGCAACGAACTGGTCGAGAACAACCCCGACCTCGTGCAGCGTTTCCTCGACGCTTCCATCGAGGGCTGGAACAACTACCTCTACGGCGACCGCAAGGCGGCCTATGCAGCGATCATCGCCGCCAATCCGGAAATGACGGTCGAAAAGCTCGACGCCGAGATGGCGCAATTCGACAAACTTCAGATCATCGATTCCGGCGAAGCGGTGGAAAAGGGCATCGGCGCGATGAGCCCCGAGCGCATCAAGGCCTTCCATGACCTTGCCGTCGAAAGCAAGATCATCGAGGCTGGCGCCGTCGATCTCTCGAAGGTCGCCGATACGCGCTTCGTCAACAAGGGCAAGGGGCTCGACATCAAGGCCAAGCTGACGGGCAAGTAAGCAAAACCACGGACCGGCACCCACCCCGTGCCGGTCCGATCCCGACGCATCGCCAGGAAGGCCAGGACCGCCCATGAGCACTCTTCAGAAAAAGCGGCAGGAAATCCACGCCGCCATCCGCAACGCGGCCATCCAGGAGTTCGCGCGCAACGGCCTGTCAGGCACCTCCACCCAGGCGATCGCGCAGACGGCGGGCATCACCAAGGCCCAGCTACACTACTACATCTCCTCCAAGGAGGAGCTCTACCAGCAGGTCCTCAGCGACATCGTCGGAGCCTACAAGGACATCTTCTTCCTCTCCGCCTCGCGCGACGATCCGGCGCTGGCGATCACCCAGTATATAGAGCGCAAGGTACGCCATACGCTGGAATTCCCCGACCTCTCACGCTTCTTCGCCAATGAGATTGCCCGTGGCGCACCCGAGATGACGCCCCACTGGGCGGCGCTCAAGGCCGCGGTCGAGGAGGCGAACGCCGTGATCCAGCAATGGATCGACAGTGGCAAGATAACACCCGTCGATCCCCTGCTCTTCCAGATGAACATCTGGGCCGTGACCCAACACTATGCCGAATACGAGGCGCAGGCGCGCGTGCTGATGGACCGGCCGGAAAGCGAAGCACTCGATGCGGACCGCATCATCGCCGAAGCGACCGCACTTTTCCTGCGCCGCTGCGGACTTGCCGGCAAGGAGGCGTGACCCATGAAGACACTGCAACCCGCCAGCCTGCCCGCACCTTTCGGCCGCTATTCCCACGGTGTCGCCTCGGGAAGGATCGTCGTCACCTCCGGCCAGCTCGCCCTTGCCGGCGACGGCACGATCCCCGAAGGGGTCACGGCCCAGGCGGAACTGTGCTTCGACAATATCCGCGCCATCCTTGCCGAGGCCGGCGCGGACTTTTCCCATGTCCTGCGCTTCAACGCCTTCGTGACGGAACGCGTGCACATGGCCGACTATATGGCGGTGCGCGACCGCCTCGTCGCCGATCTCCCGGTCAAGCCTGCCTCCACGCTCATGATCGTTTCCGGCTTCACCCGACCGGAATTCCTGGTCGAGGTCGAGGCAACGGCGCTTCTGCCCTGAAGAGTTCCAAACGAAAGGAAAGCGACCATGGTCCAGATCACCTTTGTGGAACATGACGGGAGCCTCCATGTCGTGGAAGCCGCCGCCGGGTTGACGCTAATGGAGGCGGCCCGTGACGATGATGTGCGCGGCATCCTTGCCGAGTGCGGCGGGGCCTGTTCCTGTTCCACCTGCCACGTCTATGTCGCGCCCGAATGGGTGGACCGTCTGCCGGCCATCTCGGCGCTGGAACAGGACATGCTGGACTTCGCCCACGACCCGGACCCCGCCCGCTCGCGCCTGTCCTGCCAGATCAAGCTGACGGACACGCTCGACGGACTGCGCGTCGATCTTCCGGAGCGCCAGGGATAGACCATCTCCTGCCCGCCGGATATCGAACCATCCCTCGATCCCGCCAAGGCGCGGGCTGGGCGACAGATGGCGTCGCCGCCGGGTTTCAAGTCCGAACATTGTAGCCGGCATCGACATAGATCGTCTGTCCGGTGATGAACCGCGCCTTGTCCGACAGCAGAAACGACGCAGCCTCCCCGACCTGTTCAAGGGTGACCAGCTGTTTGAGCGGCGTCTCTTCCGCAGCCTTTGCCAACAGGTCGTCGAAATGCGAAAGGCCCGACGCGGCACGGGTCTTGACCGGCCCTGTGGAGAGCGCATTCACGCGGATCGCCTTGTCGCCCAGATCCACCGCCAGATAGCGCACCGTGGATTCGAGGGCTGCCTTGACCGGCCCCATGATGCCATAGCCGGGGACGACCTTCTCGGATCCATAAAAACTCATGGTGAGGATCGCGCCACCATCGGACATCAGTGGCTCCGCGCGTTTGGCAAGCCGAACGAGCGAATGGCAGGAAACATCCATGGCAGTCGAAAACCCGTCCGGCGAGCTGTCGACGACCCGTCCGTGCAGATCCGCCTTGGGTGCGAAGGCAATCGAATGCAGCAGGAAGTCGAGCCGGCCCCAGTGGGCCGCGATGGCCTTGAAGACATCGTCCATCTGTTCCGGCCGGCACACGTCGAGCGGCAGGACGATCGGCGCCCCGAGCTCCCTGGCAAGCGGCTCCACATGCGGCCTTGCCTTGTCATTTTGATAGGTGACAGCGATTTCAGCACCGAGCGCCTTGAGCGCCACGGCGCAGCCCCAGGCCAGTGACTGGTCGTTCGCCAGACCGACGATCAACCCTTTCATCGCCGTGCCTCCAGCAGTGCGCGTGCATGGATCGCCATCATCATTTCCTCGTTGGCCGGGACTACAAGGGTCTGGAACGGCGGCAGAAACGCAAGCCTTGCAACGATCGCCTCCCGGATCGGGCTCGCGTTCTCGCCGATGCCGCCCGTGAAGACGAAGGCGTCGAGCCCGCCCATCGAAACCGCCATCATCGCGGCATATTGCGAGACCTTGAGCGTGAAATAATCGAGTGCAAATCGGGCAGCCGGCTCGCCGCACTCCAGCAACGTCTTCACGTCGTTGCTGATCCCCGACAGGCCCTTCAGGCCGGAATGCTCGTAGAGAGCGGCTTCCACCTGTTCCACCGTCATGCCCAACGCACGCAGCATATAGGTCACCGCACCGCCATCGATCGCTCCGCTTCGCGTTCCCATGGGAATGCCGTCGAGCGCGGTCATGCCCATGGTCGTGTCGACGCTGACGCCGTTATCGAGAGCACAGAGGCTGGCACCGTTGCCGAGATGGGCGACAACCACCTTGCCCCGGGCGATATCGGGATAGTCCTGCTCCAGAGCCCGGGCAATCCACTCATAGGAAATGCCATGGAAGCCGTAGCGGCGCATGCCCCTGTCGCGCAGCGGCTTCTCGATTGCAAAAGTCTGGAAGAGCGGATCGTGCCCCGCGTGGAACGCCGTGTCGAAACAGGCAATGTCGGGCGCATGCCCCGCCAGCCGATCCGACGCCTCGATGCCCGCGAGATTGTAAGGCTGGTGCAGCGGCGCCAGCGGATTGAGCGCCTTGAGCGCCCTGACGATTTCCGGCGTCACGATGACGGGCTCGACGAACTGTGCACCGCCATGGACGATGCGATGCACCGCCGCCACCATGCGCCAACCGTCATCGAAGCGATCGATAAGGTCCAGAACGGCCGACAGGGCCGTGTCATGGTCGCTGCCATCGAGCGGGCTGTCGATCGTCCGTCCTGCATCCGCAACGGTTGCCGATAGGCGGGCGCTCGTGCCGATCCCCGTCACCTTCCCGTTGGCAAGTACCTCGAGCCCCTCGTAGCCCAGCACCTGGAACTTGAGACTGGACGATCCTGTGTTAAGGACAAGGAGGACGTCCTTCACTTGATCTGCCCCTTGTCGCGCGCCTCGGCCAGAAGCACCGCGAGCGCGCAGGACAACAGCCGCGTCCGCTCATTGTCCGCCCGGCTCGTCAGAACAACGGGCACGCGCGCGCCGAGCACGATGCCGGCGGCCTCGGCCCCTCCAAGGAAGGTCAGCTGCTTGGCCAGCATGTTGCCGGCCTCTATATCGGGAACGACAAGGATATCCGCCTCGCCGGCAACCATGGAGACGATGCCCTTTTCCCGGGCGGCCTCCGCACTGATCGCGTTGTCGAAGGCCAGCGGGCCGTCGATGAGGCAACCTGTGATCTGGCCACGATCGGCCATCTTGCAAAGCGCTGCGGCATCAAGCGTCGCCTGCATCTTCGGATTGACCGTCTCCACGGCGGCGAGGACAGCCACCTTGGGAAGGTTTCCGTCACCGAAGACCACGCGCCAGAGATCGGCGGCATTCTGCACGATGTCGGCCTTGACCGGCAGGTCCGGGAGGATGTTGACCGCTGCATCGGTAATGATGAAGGGCTTGGGATAACTCGCAATGCTCATGAGATAGGCGTGGCTGATCCTGCGCTCCGTCCTTAGCCCGGCATCCGACGGCACGATGGCTCCGAGCAATTCGTCGGTGTGGAGCGAGCCCTTCATGATCGCATTGACCTGATGCCCCGCCGCCAGCTCCGCAGCCTTCGCGGCAGCGGCGTGGCTGTGTTCCACGTCCACCAGTTCCCAGCCAGAAATATCGACCGAAGCAACCGTGGCCGCCTCCTCGATCTTTGCCTTGGGTCCGATCAGGATCGGTACGATGAGCTTTTCCCGCACCGCCTCGTCGATGGCTTCAATCACATTCGGCTTGACCGGGTGGACAACGGCCGCCCTGGTCGGCGGCAACGTCCTGCAAAGCGCCAGGATCGCATCGGTCGCCTCGGCCATGCAGGAACTCCTCTGTCCAGGGTGAATCACCCGCTGACCTTACGATCCCGTCCGCAACATCGAAAGACCCGTCATGCGATCGAAGAGGTGGAGGTTCGCTTTGTCGGCCGAGAAGGCGACGGGGGCGCCGGTTACGGGCCGGCTGCTCGCTGGAACGAGAGCGCCGATCTCCCTGCCGCCCACACGGAAGGAAACCAGGGCACTGTCACCGTGAAACTCGACGAGGTCGGCAATGCCGGCAAGGGTGTTCTCCCGCGTGTCTTCGCCGGCTGCGGGCGACAGCGACGACGGCCGCACGCCGAGGGTAAGGGCCTGCCCCTCCTTAAGGTCGAACCGCTTGCGATCGACCCTGAAGCGCAGCCCGTCGCCCTCCAGCAGCCAGCTTTCGCCAGCGGAGCGCGCTGTTACGTCGAGGAAATTCATGTTCGGCGTGCCGATGAAGCCGGCGACGAAGAGCGTGCGGGGACGCTCGTAGATTTCAGCAGGCGTGCCAACCTGTTCGATCGCTCCGCCTTTCATGAGCACGATACGATCGGCCAGGGTCATCGCCTCGAGCTGGTCATGTGTAACATAGATCGTCGTGGTCTTGAGCGTCTGGTGCAGCCGCGCGATCTCGACGCGCATGTGGTTGCGCAGCTTGGCATCGAGGTTGGAGAGCGGCTCGTCGAAGAGGAAGACGCGCGGCGTCTTGATCATGGCGCGGGCAATCGCCACGCGCTGCTGCTGGCCGCCGGAAAGCTCCGTCGGCTTGCGGGCAAGGTAGGGCTCCAGGCCGAGCGTGCCGGCGACCGTCTTGATGCGGCTGTCGATCTCGGTCTTGTCGACCTTCATGCGCCTCAGGCCGAAGGCGATGTTGTCGTAGATCGTCATGTGCGGATAGAGCGCGTAGTTCTGGAAGACCATCGCAACGCCGCGGTCGCGCGGTTCTAGGTCGTTAACGGTGCGGCCGGCGATGCAGACCTCTCCGCCGGAGATTTCCTCCAGCCCGGCGATCATGCGCAGGAGCGTCGATTTCCCGCAGCCGGAGGGGCCGAGGAAGACCACGAATTCGTGATCCTCGATCTCCAGGTTGAAGTCCCTGATGACATTGACCGCGCCATAGGCCTTGTCGACGCGGGTGCAGACGATGTTTGCCATGCTCAGTTCTCCTCCTGCACGCGGATTTGCAGTTTCACGTCGGTCGGCCGCGCTTCGGCCGCCCGCTCGAAGGCGGCGACGCTTTCGCCAAAGGCATAGGTGCCCGTTATCAGCGGCTTCAGATCGACCTTGCCGGACGCGATGAGTTCAAGGGCGCGGTCGAAGACATTGGCGTAGCGGAAGACCGTTTCCACGCGCACCTCCTTGGAAATGGCGCCCGGGACGTCGAAGCGCACCGCATCGACCGGCAGGCCGACCAGCACGACGGCGCCGCCCGGCCGCACGAGATCGAAGAGGCCCTCGAAGGCCTTCGCGCTGCCGCTGGCCTCGAAGACGACGTCGGCGCCCCATCCTCCGGTTGCGGCAGCGACAGCGGCTGCGAAGGGGGCCTTGCCGACATTCACCGGCTCGATGCCCGGATAGGCGGCCGCGATCGCCAGCTTCTCGGCGGAAAAATCCGAGATGAAGACCCGGCTGCACCCGCCGGCCCGCGCCGCCAGCGCCACCATGATGCCGATGGGACCGGCGCCGATGACCGCCGCGACGTCTCCCGGCACGATGCGGGCGCGCGTGGCCGCCTGCATGCCGATGGCGAACGGCTCGACCATCGCGCCTTCTGCGAAGGAAACATTGTCCGGCAGGCGGTAGGTGAAGGCGGCGGGGTGAACGGCATAGGGAGCAAGAACCCCGTGCACCGGCGGCGTCGCCCAGAAGCGCACGGCGGGATCGACATTGTAGAGGCCGAGCTTCGCGGCGCGGGAGGAAAGGTCGGGAACGCCGGGCTCCATGCAGACCCGGTCGCCGACCGAGAGGGAGCGGACGTTTTCCCCGACCGCGACGACGGTGCCCGCGGCCTCATGGCCGAGCACCATGGGCGCCTGCACCACATAGGCGCCGATCGCGCCATGGGTATAGTAGTGCACGTCGCTGCCGCAGACGCCGACCGTATGGACGGCGATCTTGACATCCTCCGGCCCGACGGAAAGCGGGAGATCGATGTCGCGAAGGGCAAGCACGCCCTTCTCTTCGAGAACCAAGGCTTGCATGGAAGATTGTCCTGTCATCAATTGCTCTTGCGCCGGAACGCATTGTTGAGGAGGCCGCTGAGGATCCCGACAAGCAGGAGCGGCGGAATGGAGAGCAGCACCACCGAGGCGTTGAGGATGCCCCAGGGCACGTCGCGGCCGAGCTGGGTGAGCTCCGAGGCGACGATCGGCAACGTCTTGGCATCCGAGGTCGTCAGCATCAGCGCGATCAGGAACTCGTTCCAGACCAGCACGAAGGCAAAGGCGACCGCGCCGATGAGCGAGCGCGAGGCGATCGGCAAGGCGACGCGCAGGAAGACCGCATAGGGGCCGTAGCCATCGACCCGCGCCGCCTCCTCGACCTCTTTCGGCACGCGGGCGAAGGCCGGCACGCCGAGCCAGATGACGGTCGCGAGCGTCAACAGCGTATAGGTGACGATCAGCGAGAGCCGCGTGTCGTAGAGGCCGAGATCGAGCCAGATCACCATGAGCGGTATCGCCACGGCGACCGGCGGCAGGAAACGTAGCGACAACACGAAGAACTGGATGTCGGCCGACCAGCGGTTCGGATAGCGCGCGATGGCATAGGCCGCCGGCAGGCCGAGCAGCGCGCCGATCAGCACCGATCCGCCGGCAGCGAGCAGCGAATTGAGAAGGCCCGCCGCGACGCTTTCCCGACCCAGCACATAGGCGAAATTGTCGAGTGTCGGCGTGAAGAGGAAGAGCGGCGTGGGCGTGACGATATCGACGCGGTTCTTGAAGGCGTTGATCGCCGTCCAGACCATGGGGAAGACGGCGGAAAAGGCCGCGAGAGAGAGAACGGAGCGGCCGAGGAAACGGGAGACGTTCATGGCTTCACCCTCTTCCAGATCACCGTGAAGATGACGGTCGTCGCCAGCATCATCAGCACCGCCATGCTGGAGGCATAGGAGATGCGGCCAGATTCGATGAAACCCTGCGAGAAGGCATACATGTCGAGCGTTTCCGTCGCGATGCCGGGTCCCCCGCGGGTCATGACATAGATGAGGTCGAAGGCGCGCAGGGACTCGATCATCTTGATGAAGGTGAGCGAGATGAGCGGCGCCTTCAACATGGGCAGGGCGACATAGGCATAGATCTCCCAGCGCCGCGCACGGTCGAGGCGCGCGGCCTCGAAGGGCTGCGGCGGCAGGGTTTCGAGCAGTTTCAACACGATGACCGAAAAGAACAGGCCCCATTGCCAGACATCGACCAGCGCGACCGTCATCAGCGCCGTGGCGGGGCTCGACAGCACGTCGAGCGGCTGGCCGGTGATCATCTTGTAGGGATAGGTGATGATGCCGTAGAGCGGGTGGAAGGCGAATTTCCAGACGAAGGCAGCCGAGACGCGCGGCAGGATGACCGGCACCAGGAAGACCAGTGTCAGCACCGCCCTCTGGCGCATCGAGGCGAGTTCGAAGAGTAGGATGCCCAGCACGATCGCGACGAGAAGGGTCAACGTGACCGTTATCACCTCCCATGTCAGCGACACGCCCACCGCATTGACGAAGCGGCGGTCGGAGAAGAGATCGATATAGTTGGCAAGGCCGACGAAGCTGCCGTCGGGACGGCTGAGCTCGCGGTTGCGGAAGGAAATGTAGATGGCATAGGCGGTCGGCACGAAGGCGAGCACCGCCAGGATGACGAGCGGCGGCGCCAGGAAGACGGCGGGCAGGCTGGTTTTTGGTTTCATGGGGGTTTCCTCGGGATCGCGCGGCCGCCGTCTCGGGAGGCGAAAGCGGCCGCGCGGCTCAAAGGTTTACTGGCTGCGGGCGACGAAGTCCTTGGCGAAACCTTCGAGTTCGGCAAGGCCTTCCTTGATGTCGGAACGCGAGCCGGTGATCAGTTCCTCCAGGATGATGCCCCAGCGGTCGCCGAGATCCGGCCAGAGCGCGCTCTGCCAGAAGTTGACCGCCGTGACCTTGCCGGTATCGGCAAGGGCCTGGCCGAGGTCCGGACCGTAGAGCTTGGCGAAGGCATCGCTCGCCATGATGCTGGTGCGGTTGAGTTCGCCGAACTGGTTGGCCTCCAGGCGCCGCTTCTCGTTCTCCTTCGATGTCGCCCAGGCGATGAAGAGGCCGGCGCAGGCCTTGGAGGCATCGTCCGGGTTGGCCTTGGTGCCGATGGCAAGGCCGTGGCCGTAGCCGCCGCCCGTCAAGGGCGTCGGGGGCGGCAGGTAGCCGACCTTGCCGACGACCTGCGAGGTCTTCGGATCGATCGCGAGGCCGGCGAGCGGCGTGGATTCGATCAGGATGGCGACCTGGCCCGAAAGGAAGGCGCCGGTCGATTCATCCCAGCTGCCGGTCTGCGTGCCGGGCGCGGAATATTTGAAGAGGTCGAGATAGGTCTGCGTCGCCTTTACGGCCGCCTCGCTGTTGAAGGCGGGCGCGTTGCCGTTGAACCATTCCCCGCCGAAACCCTTGAAATAGGGCATCCAGCGCCAGACATTGGCACCCGATCCGCGCTGGCCGCGCAGCGCAATGCCATAGACGCCCTTGTCCGGCTGGTGCAGTTTCTGGACAGCGTCCTTCAGTTCATCGAGCGTTGTCGGCGGCTTGATGCCTGCCGCCTCCAGGAGGTCCCTGCGGTAGACCATCAGGTCGCCGCCGCCCGTAACGGGTGCGAACCAGACCTTGCCGTCATAGGTCGCGACCTTCTGGCGGCCGGGGTCGAAATCCGCATAGTCGTATTCTTCGGGATAATAGTCGGTGAGCGGCACGACCCAGCCGGAGGAAGCGAAAAGCGCAACATTCGCCTCATCGACATAATACACGTTGTATTTGCCAATGGTGGAGGCATCCGCCTTGGTCTTGGCGCGCCGGTCATTCTCGTTGAGATAGTCGATCTCGAAGGATGCGCCGCCGGAGAGCTTGGTAAACTCGTCCTTGTAACCTTCCAGAAGCGTCAGGCCGTCGCGCGGCTGGGCAAGAATGCGGATCGTGCCGGAGCACTCCGCAGCCAGCGCGATCGACGAGACCGAGCCGGCAAGAAGGCATGCATAGGCGATGCTCGAAGCGAGCGTCTTCACGGATGTCATGGATGAACCTCCCCTAAGGATTCGATGGTCGGCGCGGCTCGACCTCCTCGGGCCGGCGCCAATCTGTCAGCGAACAGTTTCGCTGGTGCTGATATTAGCGAAGAGAACCGGGGGAACTAGCGTGCCTGATGCAGCAATTCTGTACTTTAATGCGAAATGAGATGCTGCAGTGCAGAAATAACACCGTGTTTTCGCAAGGTTTCATCGGCTTGCTGCGGGATCATCCCGAAGCGAGCGACGATGGGGCGCCAGCCGGCGATAGGCCGACGGCGTCATACGGTGCTGTCGCAGAAAGGTGCGGTTGAAATTGGAAATGTTCATGTAACCGACCTCGAAGCAGATGTCGGTAATCGGCATGTCGCCTTCCGCCAGAAGCTTGCAGGCCTGCCAGATGCGCAGCTTGTTGACGTGATCGGTGAAGGTGTTGCCGGTGTTCTTCTTGAAGAAGCGGGAAAAGGCGCTTTCGCTCATGCCAGCAAGGTCCGCGACATCCGCAAGCCGGATATCGGTTGCGAAGTTGCGGTAGATGAAGACGAGGGCGCGCTGGAGGACATCGAGCGTCTCGGCATCGAGCTTCGGCGAATATTCCGGGGAAGACAGAATGTCATAGTCGCTGGACGTGCCGAGCAGGTCGAGCAGCTGAAGGAAGAGGGCAAAGCGGGCGACGCCCTTTTCCGCCCCCATGCGCTCGACCAGGTCGGCGCCCTTGGCCAGCGTTTCACCGTGAAAGACGAGGCCGCGCTGGGCGCGGGAGAAGAAATCCTCGAGTTGGGCAAATTCCGGGATCAGCCGTGTCGCCTCGCGGATCCGGTCGGGATGGAACTGGAGCACGACGTCCCGCCCCTCGATCACCTCACCCGGCGCCGTCATCGTCACCCAGTCATGCGGCAGGTCGCTACCGATGACGGTGAGATAGGTCGCCGAAAAAGCGCCGATATAGTCACCGACAAAGGCAATGCCCGTGCCCTTGCGGATCAGATGGATCTCGAATTCCGGGTGGAAATTCCAGACGTTGCGCTCCCAGGGATAGTCATCGAGCCGCCAGAGAAAGCTTTCGTCGATGCCGGTGATGATGTGCTCGAAGGTCGGTGTGCTTGAGGAAAACGGACCGGGTCTTGGGTCTGCAGCGCTCTGGGCTTCACGCATCCTGGTGAGAGTGGCCACATTCTTCTCCGGCAGGGTTTCACTCGACGGAAGGTGCAGGCGAGCGATCACCGGTGCGGTTTGGAGCCACGCCTTCCGCTCCCATTGTGGCGTGGAACAGACGCCGGGACAATCCGTACCCACTGCAGCTACCCGTTCACGCAGCCGATGACGCCGCGGCCGGGGGGATAAAACACGTCTCTCTAGCCGGACGGAATGTTGCTGGCACCATTGGTAAGCGCTGTTGTTTGCGCAATCGGCGACTTCGCCTCCACCGCTTTCCGAGGGCCCCGCTCCCGGCCAAAGTCGTCGGTTGCCCATCCAAACCCTTCCCTCTCAGGCGCTTCGTGCATGGCCCGATTTTCCGGCCTGTCACTTTCATCGGATTTTATCGAGAGCCGTTGACAGGAAATATTTCGACGATATCTTAAAAATATATTTTATGGAGCGACAAGCCTTGCAGCCCTTCTCCACCAAGAAAATGCGCCTCAGCGACGTCGCCTATCACGGGCTGCGCACCGCCATCATCAAGGCCGAGCTGCTGCCGGGATCACCGATCGACGAGAAGGAATGCATGGAGCGCCTGTCGGTCGGTCGCACGCCGCTGCGCGAGGCGCTGCAGCGACTGGCACAGGAGGACCTGCTGCTCGCGGTGCCGCAGCGAGGCTATTTCGTCTCCTCCACGTCCGCGACGGATTTCTTCCAGCTCCAGGAATTTCGCCTCCAGGCCGAAGTCTGGGCCGCCCGCCTTGCCGCGACGCGCATCAGCGACGCCCAGCTCGATCGCCTCGCCGCGCTGATCGAGGAAGCGCGGGCCGGTGTCGAAGCAAAGCGCATGGAGATCGAATGGCATCTCGGCATCGATGAGGAGATGCACAAGCTGATCGCCGAAGCCTCCGGCAACACCTACCTGATGCAGGCGCTGAACCGCCTCTACGCGCTCTCGGTGCGCAGCCTCTATGTCTCGCGGATGCCGGTGGCGCTGCTCTTCGAAGACCTGAAGGACATGGTGGTCATCCACGAAGCACTCGCGAGCCGCGACCCGGACCAGGCCGAGACCGCGATGCGTGCGCATCTTTCCGTCAGCGCGACGAACCTCATCCGCCCGGTCGAGCCCGCCCGCCAGGCCCGCGTGGAGATCCGCAAGTGACCGCCGCGCGCCGCGGCAACCTCGTGACGCTGGCGCTTCTCGCCCCGTCCCTCCTCAGCGCCATCCTTCTCCTTGTCATCCCGATCCTGATCGTCATCGCCTTCTCCTTCGCCGAGCAGGACACCTATGGCGGTGCAAAATTCGGCTTCACGCTGGCGAGCTACCGCGAGCTCTTCCAGGCCATCTATGTGCCGATCTTCGTCAATTCGCTCCAGCTCGCCGCTGTCTCCACCTTCGTCTGTCTGCTGGTCGGCTATCCCATCGCCTATTTTATCGCGCTGCGCGCCGGCCGTTACGCCGGCATCCTGCTCGCGCTGCTGCTCATCCCGTTCTGGATCGATTTCATCGTGCGTATGTCGGCCTGGATGGTGCTGCTCGGCCGGAGCGGCACGATCAACAGCGCGCTTCTCGGCCTCGGTTTGGTCGAACAGCCAATCCGCATGATCGGCACCTATCCCGCCGTGCTCGTCGGCATGCTCTATGCCTTCCTGCCGACGACGGTGCTGCCGATCCACGCCGCGCTGAACGGCCTCGACAAGCGGCTGCTCGAAGCCGCCGACGATCTCGGCGCGACACCGCTGCAATCCTTCTGGCGCGTCACCTTCCCGCTGTCTCTGCCGGGCGTCATGGCGGCGATCCTCTTCGTCTTCGTGCCGGCCATGGGCGTCTATGCCATCCCGGTCCTGCTCGGCGGCGGCAAGAGCATCATTCTCGGCAACCTCATCCTCCAGCTCTTCCTCGATTTCCGCAATATCCCGCTGGGCGCGGCTGTCTCCGTCGTGCTGCTCGCCATCTCCTCGGTCATCATCGTCTGCTACATGCGCGTGCTGCGCTCGGTCGAGGAGGCACGGGCATGAGGAAGGTTCTTTCGCTCTACGTCCCCGCCGCAACGCTCATCGGCTATATTTTCCTCTTTGCACCGCTCGTCGTCCTCGTCGTCTACGCCTTCAATGCCGGCCGCTCGACGGTGATCTGGGAAGGCTTTTCGCTCGCCTGGTTCGCCGAGGCGCTGGGCGACCGGGGCCTCCGCGCCGGCTTGCAGGTCAGCGTCATCGTCGCGGTCGCCTCGGCCGCGCTTGCCACCGCCATCGGCGCGAGCGCCGCGCTCGCCGTCGTCAAGCGGCCTTTCGCCGGCAAGAACCTCTTCTCGACGCTCGTCATCGCCCCGCTCGTGCTGCCGGAGATCGTGCTCGCCGTCGGCCTCCTCGTCGCAACCGTCTGGACCGGCGTTCCACTCGGCTACGGCACGTTGATTGCCGGCCATGTGCTGGTATCGATCCCCTTCAGCTTCCTCATCGTGCGCGCCGCCGCCTCGGGTCTCGATCCGCGTCTCGACGAGGCCGCCGCCGATCTCGGCGCAAACGGCCGGCAAGCCTTCCTGCGGGTGACGCTGCCTTTGCTCGCTCCGGCCATCCTCTCGGCCTTCCTGCTCTGCGCGGTCATCTCCTTCGACAATTTCGTCGTCTCGACCTTCGTCTCCGGTGTCGGCTCCACGCCGCTGCCGATCCAGATCTACGCCGCGCTGAAAACCGGCCTTACGCCCAAGATCAACGCGCTCGGCGCCATGCTGATCGCCGTCAACGTCATCGTCATCCTGATCGTCATGGGACGCTATCTCAAGACGGTCCGCAAACCATCATAACCACCAACCAAAATGGGGAATGCGACAATGAAAAACTGGAGAACCCTTCTTGCCTCGGTCAGCCTGATCGCCTTTGCATCGGGCGCCTCGGCCGCCGAACTCAACATCTATGCCTGGTCCGGCGAAGTGCCGCAGGAGATCGTCGACGATTTTGCCAAGGAGACCGGCATCACCGTCACCTTCGACACCTACGATTCCAACGAAACGATGATGGCGAAGCTTTCGGCCGGCGCCAGCGGCTACGACCTCATCGAGCCGAGCCAGTACACCGTGCAGGTGCTCGCCAAGCAGGGCCTGCTGAAAGAACTCGACCACGCGAAAATCCCGAACCTCGGCAATCTCGGCGCACCGTTCAAGGACGTCTCCTACGATCCCGGCCAGAAGTGGTCTGTACCCTATATCTGGGGCACGACGGGTTTTGCCTATAACGAGGATTGCGTGAAAACCCCGCCGACGAGCTGGAAGGCACTGTGGGACCCGCAGTATGAAGGCCGCATCTACATGCTCGACAACATGCTGGCCGCCTATATCGCCGGCCTCCAGGTCAACGGCTTCAAGGCCGGCACCACCACGCCCGCGGAAATCGAAAAGGCGACCCAGTCGCTCATCGACCAGAAGAAGGTGCTCGGCGGTTACAACAGCACGAATTTCGGCGATCTCGTCGCCTCGGGCGAAGCCTGCATCGTGCAGGGCTGGAACGGTTCGATCGCGCAGGTGATGGCGACCAATCCGAAGGTCAAGTATGTCGTGCCGGATGAAGGCGGCTCGATGTGGATCGACGGTTTCGCCATTCCGTCCTCGGCGAAAAATGTCGAAGAAGCCTACAAGTTCATCGACTACATCATGCGCCCGGATGTGGCCGCCAAGGCAGCGAACCTTTCGAAGTCCGCAACCGTGATCGACAAGGCGAAAGAACTGCTGCCGAAGGAAGTCGTGGAGAACGCCGCCATCTATCCCGCGGAAGACAAGCTGATGAAGGCCGACTTCATCCTCGACGTGGGTGACGCGACAAAACTCTACCAGGACGGCTGGACCAAGGTGAAGACCGCCCAGTAAAGCGCTTGCGGCGACCGGCTCCAAACCTCCGGCCGCCCCTCCCCTTTCATCACGAGTTCTGAACGATATGCCGCCTGACACCACGACAGGGACGGCCGGCGTGAGCCGTGCCGCCATCGAACTGATCGATATCCGAAAAGCCTTCGGCACCGCCGGCGGCGAGACGACCTACGCCGTCGACCGGATGAACCTTTCCATCCAGGCGGGCGAGTTCTTCACCTTCCTCGGTCCCTCCGGCTGCGGCAAGACGACGACGCTGCGCATGATCGCCGGCTTCGAGGAGCCGACCTCCGGCCGCCTGCTGCTCGACGGCAAGGACGTCACCGGCATTCCCGCCCACCAGCGCAACGTCAACACCGTGTTCCAGAGCTACGCGCTCTTCCCGCATCTCACCGTCGGCGAGAATGTCGGCTTCGGTCTTTCGGTGAAGGGCGTCGGCAAGGACGAGATCCGCCAGCGCGTCAAGGCTGCGCTCGAAAGCGTGCACATGGTGCACGCCATCGACCGCAAACCCTCCGCGTTATCCGGCGGCCAGCAGCAGCGTGTCGCGCTCGCCCGCGCGCTGATCAACCGCCCCTCCGTGCTGCTGCTCGACGAACCCTTCGGCGCACTCGATCTGAAACTTCGGCGGGAGATGCAGATGGAGGTGAAGGACATGCAGCGCAAGCTCGGCATCACCTTCATCTTCGTCACGCACGACCAGGAGGAGGCGCTGACCATGTCGGACCGCATCGCGGTCATGAACAACGGCACCGTCCAGCAGGTCGGCGGCCCCGCCGACATCTACGAGCGCCCCGCCAACCGCTTCACCGCCGGCTTCATCGGCGACATGAACCTGATCGATGCGCGCGTTCTCGGCCGCAACGGCGAGGACCTCATCGTCGAAGCCGCCGACGGCCGCTTCGAAATGCCCTGCACCCTACCGCTTAACGCCGGCGATGCCTGCACCCTCGCGATCCGCCCGGAAGCCCTGCACTTCCTCGCGGGCGAGACCGGCGGGGCGATCCGCTTTTCCGGGACGGTCAGCGACGCCGTCTACATCGGCACCGACACCGTCTACGGCCTGGCGCTCCCCGACGGCACGCGCCTCCACGCCCGGGTCCGAAACGGCGACGGCCCGCCGCCCCCCCGAACCGAAGAGCCAGGCACGCTTGCCTGCGCCCCCTCCGCCATCAGACTTCTCACGCAATAGGACGCATTTCCATCATGTCGATCAAATCCTACCGGATCGCCGATCCCGCGCCGCAACTCGACGCCGGCCTTCTCGCCCGCTTCGCCCGCGTCGAGGCCGCGACTGTCGGCCACTACCTGCACGACCGTTTCATGCGCAATGACCTGCGCCCGCTGATCGACGGCGTGCGCATCGCCGGCACCGCCCAGACCGTCTCGATCCCCGGCCCCGATTCCACCCTGCTCTACCACGCGATGGACCGGGTGCGCCCCGGCGACATCCTCGTCATCGACCGGGCCGGCGACGAGCGCCACGCCGCCTGGGGCGGTTTCATGGCGGCGGTCGCCAAGGAGCGCGGCCTTGCCGCCGTCATCGTCGACGGCATGATCACCGATCCCGCCGCCATCATCGAGGCCGGCGTTCCGACCTGGGCGCGCGGCGTCTCGCCGATCACCACGAAACTGCTCAATCTCGGCGGCGGCTACAACATCCCCGTCTCCTGCGGCGGCGTCACCGTCAATCCCGGCGATGCGATCCTCGCCGACGATTGCGGCATCCTCGTTCTGCCGCCGGCCGAGGTCGCGGGCATTGCCGACGTCGCCCTCGCCGACCAGGAGGATGAGGGAAGCTGGGTCGCGCGCATCCGCGACGGCGCGAAATTGCAGGATCTCGTCGATATCGCCGCCATGATCGCCGAGCGGCAGAACAAGGATGGAGCCGCCCATGGCTGACACGCTGAACAATCTCGCCGTCTGGCTCTCCACGCCGCACCAGGCGATGATCGAAATCGCCCACGACATCGGCTACTGCCATGTGGTGCTCGATATCGAGCACGGCCTGTTCGACCTTGAAGCCCTCGACCGTATCCTCGCGCTCGGCAAGGCGCTCGGCATGACCATGCACGCCAAGGTGCTGGGACCGGAGGCGATCCCGATCCAGCAGGCGCTCGACATGGGCGCCGACAGCGTCATCATCCCCCATATCGGCGATGTCGAGCACGCCCGCCGCGTCACCGCCTCGGCCAAATACCCGACCCTCGGCACGCGCAGTTTTTCCGGCACCCGCCCCGCCCGCTACGGCGGCGTGAAGCCGGAGTACTATGACAACGAGAACGCCAAGACGCGCTGCTATCCGATGATCGAGTCGGCCGCCGCGCTGAAGGATGTCGAGGCGATCCTCGCCCTGCCGACCGTCGACGGCCTCTTCGTCGGGCCGAGCGACCTCTCGCTCGATTCCGGCCGCGGCGCCTATCGCAACACGGATGCCGACAAGGCCGATCTCAAGACGATCGCGGACGCCGCCGCGAAAGCCGGCAAACCCTGGATCATGCCCGCCTGGTCGCGCAGCGAGCGCGCCTTCGCGCAAAACCTCGGCGCGAGCCTGATGGTCGTCGCCGACGAATACGGCTCGATCTGGATGGGCCTCGAAGACGCCGCCAAACCCTGACACCGCCTTTCCGAACGGATTTTTTCCATGAACGAGACCATTTCCTGCGGCAGCCGCCTGATGCAGATTCTCAAAGCCTATGGCGTCGATACCGTGTTCGGCATGCCGGGCGTGCACACGCTCGAAGCCTATCGCGGCATGGACGCCGCCGGCATCCGCCATATCGGCGTGCGCCATGAACAGGGCGCCGGCTTCATGGCCGACGGTTATGCCCGCATGTCGGGCAAGCCGGGCGTCTGCGTGCTGATCTCCGGCCCCGGCGTCACCAATGCCGCAACGCCCATCGGCCAGGCCTATTCCGACAGCGTGCCGATGCTGGTCATCACGTCGGTCGCCGCCAACAAGGACCTCGGCATGGGCCGCGGCACGCTGCACGAGATCACCGACCAGTCGGCCGTCACCCGCCCCCTCACCGCCTTTTCAGAAACCGCCACCAGTCCCGAGCAGGTGCGCGAATACATCGCCCGCGCCTTCGCCCTCTTCGAAAGCGGCCGCCCGCGCCCCGTCCATCTCTCGATCCCGCTCGACGTCTTCAAGGCGCCGGACGACAGGCCGGCGAGCCGCCGCACCACCGCCCGCCGCCGCGCCCCCGATAGCGCACAGGTCGAAGCCGCCGCCGCCATTCTCAATTCGGCCAAACGCCCGGTGATCCTTGCTGGCGGCGGCGCGGTCTCGGCCGCTGCGGAAGTGAAAGCGCTCGCGGAAAAGATCGGCGCGGCCGTGGTGCCGACCATCGCCGCCAAGGGCATCCTGCCCGACGACCACCCGCTCGCCCTGGAGGTGACGGTCGACCGCCCCGCGACCCAGGCTTTCGTGCACGACGCTGACGCCGTGCTGCTCGTCGGCACCGAGCTTGCCGAACCCGATATCTGGCTCGACGGCCGGCTGCCGATGACCGGCAAGCTCATCCGCATCGACATCGACCCGGCAACGCTGGTGCGCGACTATGACGTCGATGTCGCGATGGAGGCGGATTCGAAGCTGGCGCTCGCTGCGATCACTGAGACGGTCGCGCCAGCCGCGGGCTTCAAGGAAAGCAACGCCATCGCCGAACTGCGCGCCACGGAACGTGCCGGGCTGAGCCCGCTTGAGCAGAAACACGTCCGCGTGCTCGACAGCCTGCGCAACGCCATCCCCGACGACGGCGTGATCTACACAGACATGACGCAGCTCGCCTATACCGGCTACGCCTTCTACCGCAGCGCCCTGCCGCGCACCTGGCATTTCCCCGCCGGCTTCGGCACGCTGGGTTATGCCCTTCCCGCGGCCATCGGCGGCAAGATCGCGAGCCCGAAAACGCCGGTCGCCGTCATCGTCGGCGACGGCGGTTTCCAGTTCACGCTGCAGGAACTCGGCACCGCCGTGGAAAACAAGCTGCCACTCGCCATCATTCTCTGGAACAACAACAGCCTCGCCCAGATCCGCGACGGCATGATCGCCCGCGACATCCCGACCATTGGCGTCAACCAGCACAATCCGGATTTCGTCAAGCTCGCCGAAGCCTATGGCTGCCATACGGCCGAGCCCCAAAGTTTTGCAGAGCTGGAAGCCGCGGTGAAAGCCGCTTTTGCCGCAGATGGGCCGACGGTGATTCATGTCCAGGAATCCGCACCGTTCCTGGGAGCCAGCCAGAGCGCTTAACCTCGACTTGACCTGGCGGTATTTCTTTCAGGCGGTCGGCGATGAAAACATCTCCGGCCGGCCTTGTCGGTGGGTGCTCCCGTACGGGACCTGCGACGTTTTTAGGAAGCGTTAAAACCAGCAAGAAGCCATGAAACGAATGTGTCGAGGGATGGGGTTGGCTCGACGGAGGGCGCGCGAATGATGCCGTATTGCGAACCATCCGGCTGGAAGCCCATCGGCGCGACGAGACGGCCCTTGCGGATGTCGTCAATGGCGACAATCTTCGGGCACATGGCAACGCCCAGCCCACTGGCCGCCGCCTCCACCATCAGGAAGTGATGATCGAACCAGCGTGTCGATCGCGGCTTTGGCGCATTCGGACAGGCTGCGGACCATTTGCTCCAGGCGTCGGGCCGGGTCTTTGCGGCGAGCGCGACATAGGCGCCGGCAGAAAATCGGTCCGCCATGTCAGGGTGCATGGCGGGTCCGACTTCCTCGGCAATCATCCGCTCGACATGCCACCGCGGATCGATCGCGAAATCCAGTCGGCGGATGGCCAGCGTGATGCGTTCGCGCGCGAAATCGAAACTGCCGCCCCCGACAGACAGATGAAGGTCGATATCCGGATGGCGGTCCTGGAATTCCGACAGCCGCGGGATCAGCCAGCGCATGGCTACAGATCGCTCGCAGGAAACGACAATCGGCGGCGATGTCTCGACTTTGCGGATATCCTCCAATGCGGCCGAAACCAGCGACAGGGCATCGGTCGCGGCTTGCGCCAATCGCACGCCCTCCTTCGTCAACCGCAGGCCGCGGCCGTCAGGTTCCAGCAGCCTTATACCGAGATGATCTGACAGGTTCGACACACGTCGGCTGACAGCACCATGGGTGAGGTTGAGATCGGCGGCCGCCGCGCGCACGGAACCGAGGCGCGCCACGGTCTCGAACGCGTGAGGTCATCGAGAGAGGAAAGGTCCGACCGTTTCATTGGTGATATAATATCACCAGTATTCGTCAGATCATATCGATTTTTCTTCCGCTCACCCGCTGATATCCAGGGTTCATGGAAGAGATCATTGACCAGAACGAACATGTCGGCATCGTCGCCGATGACCTGACGAGCGCTGCAGATGGAGCCGGCGCCTTCTTGACGTACGGCTATCAACCACTCGTCCGCCGGCAGCGGCAGGCGAGCGTCGGTGCACCGGTCGTCGCCGTCGATACCGGCAGCCGGCTCATGGAAGAGGCCGATGCCATGCGTGCAACCGGGCAGGCGATCACGTCGCTTGCCGGCTGCCGGCACCTCTACAAGACAATCGATTCCACCCTGCGCGGTCACATTCGTGCGGAAATTGCCGCGGCGTTCAAGGCCAGTGGTCGGCCACGGCTGGTAATCGCTCCGGCATTTCCGACCGCGGGACGCACCACGGTTGACGGTATCCAGCTCCTGCACGGTGTGCCGGTCGCACAGACCGCCTATGGCCACGACCCAGTTCATCCTGCGCGCGCATCGCTGATTGCAGATCTGATCGCACCCGATCTTGGCCGAATGGCAACGGTTCCCGTTAGCGCAACCGACAGCGATATCGGGAAGCACATTGCTGGCGCTTCGATCATCGTCGTCGATGCACACAGCCAGATCCTGCTGAATCGCCGGATTGCAGAGATTGCGAAACACGGCCCGGCTCTGTGGGTCGGATCCCCGGGCATGGCCGAGGCCCTGGCCGCGGTCGTCGGCCAATCGCCCGATCGCCAGACCTTCACGCCCCCAAACGCTCCGCGTCGCATTCTCGTCCTCGTTGGCAGCGCAAATCATCTCAGCCACGCCCAATACGAGGCACTGGCCGCGACTGGCGCCTCGGTCGCCGACAGAGCCGAAGGCATCGCTAAAACGGCATCCGTCGCGTGCATCCATGCCCCGCGCGCACGCACGGCGGATCCGTCGAAAGTCCTCTGCGCACTGGTGGACGAGGCGGACATCGCGCTGTCGCGGCAATGGTACGACGCCATCGTCGCGACCGGCGGAGAAACGATGAGTGCGCTTATGGAGCGGCTTTCCATCCATACGTTCACCCTGGTCAAGGAACTCGAGCCCGGGTTCCCGCTTGGCTGCGCGCGCCTTTCGAACGGACGACCGATACTGCTTGCCATGAAAGCAGGCGGTTTCGGTTCGGTCATGACCTTGTGCAATGCCGCAAATGCCATCCTTCAGATGGGAAGGAAGTCCACATGAAAACCATTCTACGGCCGCTTGCCATTACCATGGGCGACCCGTCGGGTATTGGACCGGAGATCGTCGCGAAGACGCTCCTTGCCCGTGCCGATTTGCGTCACAACGTCGTTGTCGGCGATCCGGCTGTTCTGGCGAAGGCGATCGCCAGGTTCGGCAGCGGGCTGCGCCTGAACGAAATCGATACGGTCGCCGATGCAAAGCCGGATGGCTCCCTGAACGTCCTCGCCTCGTCCAGGGTTGAAACGCCACCCCCGCTCGGTACGGTCAGCGCCGTCAGCGGCCGCTTGGCCTATGATGCTATCGTTGCGGCGATCGACCTTGCCAGGTCAGGTGCGGTCGCTGGAATTGTCACGGCACCAATCCACAAGGAAGCACTGGCTCAGGCCGGGCTTTCCTACCCCGGCCACACGGAAATCCTCGCAGACAGAGGCGGCGCGATGCGCGTGGCGATGATGCTCGCCAATGACGACATCCGCACCGTTCTGGTGACGATCCACTGCTCGCTCGCCGATGCGATCCGCCGGGCGGATTTCCCAGCGCAGATGTCCGCAATCCGCCTCGCCCACCAGGGCGGCCGTGCCCTGGGTATCGCCCATCCCCGTATCGCGGTCGCGGGACTCAATCCGCATGCCGGCGAAGGCGGCCTCTTTGGCGACGAGGAAATCCGCATCATCGCCCCCGCCATTGCGGCAGCCCGCGCGGAGGGCATTAACGCCAGCGGCCCCTGGCCGGGCGATACGGTGTTCATGCAAGCGCGAAACGGCCGCTTCGACGTGGTCGTCGCGCAGTACCACGACCAGGGGCTCATCCCGGTCAAATATCTGGGGCTGGAAAAGGGCGTGAATATCACGCTTGGCCTGTCCTTCATACGCACAAGCCCAGACCATGGCACCGCCTTCGATATCGCGGGCCAGGGCATTGCCGATCCGGGAAGCCTCGAAACAGCAATCGACTATGCCTGCCGACTGACAAGGGCGTCATCCGAACGGGAGAACTGACATGTCCGACACAGACTTCATCTTCATGCTGACCCGCAACGACCGGACGATCCCGGACGCACGGGAGCAACTACCAGCAGTACTTTCAGCGGGCGTTCGTCACATCGGATTCAAGGATATCGGCCTGCCCCTGTCGGTGCCTACCGACCTGAACCGGGAAATCCAGCAGGCGGGTGCAAAAAGTTACCTCGAGGTGGTTTCGCTCGACAGAGACAGCGAGATCGCATCGGTGCGCGCCGCCCTCACGCTCGGGGTCGACTATCTCCTTGGCGGCACCCATGTGGACGATGTGCTTCCCCTCATCGAGGCAAGCGGCCTGCGATACTATCCGTTCCCCGGTCGCATAACCGGGCACCCGAGCATTCTCGAGGGGTCGATGATGGAGATCGTCGCAAGCGCCCGAGACCTTGCAAGCCGCGACGGCGTGCATGGCCTCGACCTCCTTGCCTATCGTGCCGATGTCGACGCCGCGGAACTGATCAGGGCCGTCTGCAACACCGTTGTCAAACCCGTCGTCGTCGCAGGATCCATCGACCGGGCCGAGCGCATCCACGCGGCCGTCAGTGGCCGGGCCGCCGGCTTTACCGTCGGAACCGCGGCCCTTGACGGCCGGTTCCCCGCAGCCATGCCGGGCCTGACCCATCAGCTTCTGGCGATAGCAGCGATCCAGAAACAAACTGGGCGGTTCATCGAAGAGTGAACCTGGAAGCGATCGAGAGCTGACCATCCCTCAATACACTCAAACCGAGGCACGACACTGAACAATAAAACGGCTCTTGAAGAGAGCAGAACCACCGATCCGTTACCCGGATCGGCACTCGAATAATCGCTCTTTGAGATTCAGGGGGGCTCTTTGGACCCTCTGGCATTTTTTCCTTCACATCGCCAGCGACACCTGCCTCCACGGTCGCCACCGACACAGGACAATACAAAATCCCGCCCCACCCAGCGGTAGGAACTGGCGGATGACCACTGCCTGCATGGGCACGACACCCCTCCGGAAAAAGCCCGATCACGCTTACATCCCGATTTAGGTCACAGCTCGAAAAGCGAGGTGTGACAACAAGATACCCGGATGAGAAGCCCTACATTCTTACAAATGACAAACGATGAAGATCGTTTGTCATTTCTTCTGATTGACATTTGTCGATAGATAAACATATTTTGTAAAGCGCGATGAGGGAGTGTCGCGGAAATGCGTGGAGGAATGCATGGGTCCGCTTTTGAAAGTGGAAGGACTGAAAAAGTCCTTTGGCGGCGTTGCCGCACTTCGCGACGGCCGCTTTGAGCTGGAAGCCGGCTCGGTGCACGCGCTGTGCGGCGGCAACGGCGCAGGCAAATCGACGTTCCTTTCCATCCTCATGGGCATCCACAAGCGCGACGGCGGCACGATCCTGCATCGCGGCAACCCGGTGGAGTTCGGCAATCCCGCCGAAGCGCTTCGCTCCGGCATCGCCATCATCGAGCAAGAGCTGAGCCCGGTTCCGCACATGACAGTGGCGGAAAACATCTATCTCGGCCGCGAGCCCTCCGCCCGCTTCGGCGGCATCGATTTCAAGACGATGAACCGCAATGCGCAGGCGCTGCTCGACCGCCTCGAATTCAGCATTTCCGCCACGCAATACATGATGAACCTCTCGGTCGCGCAGATGCAGCTGGTCGAGATCGCCAAGGCACTGAGCCACGAGGCAGACGTCATCTTCATGGACGAGCCGACATCGGCGATCGGCGAAAAGGAGGCCCAGCACCTTTTTTCCGCGATCGAGCGCCTGAAGGCAGAGGGCAAGGGCATCGTCTATGTCTCGCACCGTCTTTCGGAGATCTTCCAGATCGCCGACAGCTACACGGTGTTCCGCGACGGCGGCTTCGTCGGAGCCGGCAAACTTGCCGACATCGATCGGCCCGGTCTCATCCGGATGATCGTCGGCCGCGAGCTCGGCGAGGAGTATATCAAGACCAACACGCCGACCGAGATCGCCGGCCTTGAGGTGACGGGCCTGTCGGCCCCCGGCAAGATCGAAGACATCTCGTTTACCGCCCACAAGGGCGAGATTTTCGGCATCTACGGGCTGATGGGCTCGGGGCGCACAGAAATCTTCAATTGCCTTTTCGGCATGGATCGCCCATCGGCGGGCGACATCCGCCTCGACGGCACGGCCGTGACGATCCGCCAACCGTCCGACGCCATGGCAGAGGGCATCGCCTTTGTCACCGAGGATCGCAAGGTCACGGGCCTCAACCTGACGGACAGCGTGCGCAACAATATCTGCCTGGCCAGCCTGCCGGAAATGAGCCCGGCCTTCGTGATGCGCAAGAGCAACGAGCAGGCCGCCAGCGCCGACATGATCGCCCGCTTTGCCATCAAGGCGGCGCGAGACACGATGCCGGTCTCCGGCCTGTCGGGCGGCAACCAGCAAAAGGTCGTGCTCGGCAAGTGGTTCCTGCGCCAGCCGCGCGTGCTGCTGCTCGACGAGCCGACCCGCGGCGTCGATGTGGGCGCCAAGCGCGAGATCTACCGCGTCATCTGCGATTTTGCCGCGGCCGGCGGCACGGTCGTGATGATCTCCTCCGAAATCGACGAAATTCTGGGAATGTCCGACCGCATCCTCGTGATGCGCCAGGGACGGTCCGCCGGCATCCATGACCGGCGCGAGACCGATGCCCAGTCCCTCGTGCATCTGTCGACCTGACGGAAACGAGACCCCAAGCGACGCATCGACCCCCGCATGGCAAGAGGTGACACCGTGTCCAGTGCAGAAAACAACACCGCCAGCAGCTGGCTGAATTCCGACCGCCGCAAGCTGATCCTGCAGGAATACGGCATCTTCCTCGCCTTCCTGCTGCTGGTCGGCATTCTCGCATTGTCGAACGAATTCTTCCTGACGCCGGGCAACATTTCCAACGTACTGCTCCAGACGTCGATCAATGGCATTCTCGCGATCGGCATGACCTTCGTCATCCTGACACGCGGCATCGACCTTTCTGTGGGCTCGGTCGTCGCACTCGCCGGCATGGTGAGCGCGAGCTTCGTGACCAGTTCGGCAACGGCAGGCATTGCCGGTGCACCCTATCCCATGGTCGTGGCGCTCGCAGCCGGCATTCTCGTGGGCGTCGCCTGCGGCGCGCTGGTGGGCTTCATCGTCTCGCGCTTTTCCGTGCCCGCCTTCGTGGCGACGCTCGGCATGCTCTCGGCCGCCCGCGGCGCCACGCTGATCTATGGCGGTGGCAAGCCGGTGCCCGGCCTCAGCCCGGAATTCCGCTGGATCGGCACGGGCAACATCCTTGGCATTCCGATGCCAGTCATCCTGCTCGCCCTGGTCTTCGGCGTCTCCTGGTGGGTCCTGACCCGCACGCGTTTCGGCCGCTACATCTATGCCGTCGGCGGCAACCCGCATGCGGCCAAGACCTCGGGCCTCAACGTCACCCGCATCCGCTTCATGGTCTATGTCATCTCGGGTGCGCTGTCGGGCCTTGCCGGCATGATCCTCTCGGCCCGCACGGGTTCGGCCCTGCCACAGGCCGGCATCGCCTACGAGCTCGATGCCATCGCGGCGGTCGTCATCGGCGGCACCAGCCTTTCGGGCGGCGTTGGCCGGGTGACGGGAACACTGATCGGCGCCCTCATCATCGGCGTCATGAACAACGGCCTCGATCTCATGGGCATCCAGTCCTACTACCAGCAGGTCCTCAAGGGCGCCCTCATCGTCGGTGCGGTCATGCTCGACCAGAAGCGAAATCAGGGCCTCTAGCCCGAAGAAACCGGGCGTCTTCCCACGCTCGCGGACGAACGGCACGCCTGAGAGCGGCCGCAATTCTCAAAGGAGGAGAATGACATGAAGAAACTGATGATCGCACTTGCCTCTGCGACGGTGCTGCTCGCCTCGTCCGCCCTGGCCCAGGAGAAGCTGAAGATCGGCGCGGCGCCTTACGGCCTCAACGCGGAATTCATGCAGATCTGGTCCGCAGCGCTTGAGGAACACCCGGCCGTGAAGAGCGGCGAAGTCGAACTGACCGTTTTCGACGGCCGCTACGATGCGCTGGTCCAGCAGGAACAGTTCAACACGATGATCACCCAGAAGTTCAACGCGATCATCTTCGTGCCGATCGACATCGAAGCCGGCGCTACCGCCGTACAGGCTGCCCATGACGCCAGCATTCCCGTCATCGGCTCCAACACCCGCGTAAACTCCGACCTGCTCTCCTCCTATGTCGGTTCCGACGACACAATCTCCGGCTACATGGAAGCCAAGGCAGTGCTCGACAAGATCGGTTGCAAGGGCAATGTCGTGATCATCGAAGGCCCGATCGGCCAGTCCGCGCAGATCTCGCGCCTGGAAGGCAACCAGAAGGCGCTTGCCGAATGCCCCGACGTCAAGGTTCTCGAGCAGCAGACCGCCAACTGGTCGCGCGCCGAAGCCCAGACGCTGATGGAGAACTGGCTGACCTCGCATCCCGGCCAGATCAACGGCGTCATCGGCCAGAACGATGAAATGGCGCTCGGCGCCGTCGAAGCGATCAAGTCCGCCGGCCTGAAGACAGAGGATTTCGCGATTGCCGGCATCGACGGCATCACGGACGCGCTGACAGCCGTCAAGGAAGGCACGATCACCTCGATCCTGCAGGACGCCCGCGCCCAGGCACAGGGTGCACTGGACCTTGCGATCCTCCACGCCAAGAAGGGCGACTACAAGCCGCAGTCCGATATCTGGGCACAGTATCCGGACATGCCGTTCAACGACGGCAAGGACAAGGAGTACAATGTTCCGTGGACGCCGGTCACGGCGGAGAACGTCGATAAGCTCCTGGAAATGCGTAAGTAACAACCATCTGCGGGGCGGCGAGTGTCGCCCCGCTTTCCCAACCCTTCGAAGGCTGAACCGATGTCCGACACACCTCCCAAGATCGATCTCAACTTCCCGCTCGACGGCAGGGTCGCGCTCGTCACCGGCGGCGCCTCCGGCATCGGCGCGGCCATCGCCGCCGCCTTTGCGGCCAAGGGCGCCAAAGTCGCCGTGCTCGACATCAATGCCGATGTCGCCAAGGCGAAGGCGGAAGAACTCGGCGGTTCGGCAAAGCCCTTCGTCTGCGACGTTTCCAGCCCGGCCTCCGTCGAAAAGGCCGTTGATGATGTGGTCGAAACCTTTGGCGGCATCGATATCGCGGTCAATAGTGCCGGCATCGTCGCGCTTGCCCCGGCCGAAGACCTGACGCTTTCCCAGTGGGACAGGACGATCGACATCAACCTCAAGGGCAGCTTCCTGATCACCCAAGCGGTCGGCCGCCGCATGATCGCGGCCGGCAGGGGCGGCAAGATCGTCAACCTCGCCTCGCAGGCCGGCACGGTCGCCATCGAGGAGCATGTCGCCTACTGCGCCTCAAAGTTCGGCGTCATCGGCATGTCCAAGACCTTCGCCGCCGAATGGGGCAAACACGGCATTACCGTCAACACGATTTCGCCCACCATCGTTCTCACTGAACTGGGCAAGCAGGCCTGGGCCGGCGAGAAGGGGGAGAATGCGAAGAAGCGCATCCCCACTGGCCGTTTCGCGTTCCCGGAAGAGATTGCCGCCGCCGCCGTTTTCCTGGCCTCGCCGGGCGCCGACATGATCAACGGCGCCGATCTCCTGATCGACGGCGGCTATACCATTCTGTGAGAGGACTTATCATGCAGCGTTTCATCAACGATCCGGACCTGGTGGTCGAAGATACCGTCAAGGGCTTCATCAAAGCTCATTCGGACATCGTGCGCCTTGCGGAAAACCCACGCGTCGTCGTCGCCAAGGATGCCCCCTTTGCCGGCAAGGTCGGCGTGGTGACGGGCGGTGGTTCCGGCCACGAGCCGGCCTTCATCGGCTACACCGGCAGGAACATGCTCGACGCCGTTGCTGTCGGCGAGCTCTTCTCCTCGCCAACAGCCAAGAGTTTTCATGACGCTATCCGCGAGGCGAACGGTGGCAGGGGCGTCGTCGTGCTCTACGGCAACTATGCCGGCGACAACATGAATGTGAAGATGGCAACGAAGCTTGCTGCCAAGGACGGGATCGAGGTCGTGACCGTCGTCGCCAACGACGACGTCTGCTCCGCCCCGCCGGAGGAGCGCGAGAAGCGCCGCGGTGTCGCCGGCGAGATCTTCATGTGGAAGATGGGCGGCGCCAAGGCTGCGACCGGCGCCAGCCTCGAAGAAGTCCGCGCCACTGCGCAGAAGGCAATCGACAATTGCCGCTCGATCGGCGTGGGCCTCGGCCCCTGCACGCTGCCGGCCGTCGGCCATCCGAATTTCCAGATCGAGCCCGGCACGATGGAGGTCGGTATCGGCCATCACGGCGAACCGGGCGTACGCGTCGAAAAGCTGAAGACGGCCGACGAGGTCGCCAGGGACATGGTGAAGATCGTGCTCGACGATCACAAACTGCCTGAGGGCACCGAGGTCGCCGTGCTCGTTTCGGGTCTGGGCGCAACACCGCTCAACGAGCTCTATATCCTCAACGACACGATCGAGAGCGAGATTTCGGCCCGTGGCCTGAAAATCCGCAAAACCTGGATCGGCAATTACTTCACTTCGCTGGAAATGGTCGGCGCAACGCTGACCGTCATGGCGCTCGACGACGAACTGAAGACGCTGCTCGACGTCGAGACGCGTTGCACGATGATCCTGTAACGGAGGAAGACATATGCAGACCTTCGACAATGCTTCCGCCGGTGCCATCGTTCTGTCGATGGCCGAGCGGATTATCGAGAACCGTGCCTATCTCAGCGAGATCGACGGCAAGATCGGTGACGGTGACCATGGCGTGAACATGGCCAAGGGTTTTGGCATGGCCGCCGAGCGTCTTAAGGACAAGAATGCCTCGCTTGCCGTGTCTCTCGACACGCTCGGCACGGTGCTGATGACGGAAATCGGCGGCTCGATGGGTCCGCTCTACGGCGTCATGTTCACCGAGTTCGCCGAAACGATCGAGGGTGTCGAGACGATCGACGCCGCGGCCTATAGCAAGATGCTGCACGCAGGCCTCGCTGGCATCCAGTCGATCGGTTCGGCCAAGGTCGGCGACAAGACGCTGCTCGATACTTTCGTGCCCGCAGTCGAGGCTTTCGACGCGGCGACGGCGAATGGCAAGTCGTTCGGCGAGGCGCTGGAAGCCCTCGTTGCTGCAGCCGAAACCGGCCGTGACTCGACAATCAACCTCGTGGCCAAGATCGGCCGCGCCAGCCGTCTCGGCGAACGTTCGCTCGGCGTATTGGATGCGGGCGCCACCTCCTGCGCTATCATCCTCAAGGAACTGTCCGACGGCGCGCGCGCACGACTTGCCTGAGCCGGGCGAAAAGGTCCTCCCAGGACGCGCGGCCTGTCCTTTGTGACGGGTCGCGCACCGCTTTTTTGCCCAGGCATGTTGCAAACCGGCGGCGTTGCTCTCATCTTCGCCGCCTGATGGGGGACCAGCGAAACCGATGGCATTGAAGACTTCCGCAGCGCGCAAGGGCGGCTCCGGCCGGGGCAACGGGCCGGAAGGCGTAGACTTGATTCCGCTGCGCTATGGCGATGACCCCTATGTCTGGGCGTGCTGGCTCTACTACGAAGACGGCATGACGCAGGGCGAGATCGCCGAGGCGATGGGTGTGTCGCGCGCCACCGTCAACAGCTACCTCGCGGATGCCCGCGAGAAGGGCATCGTCAACATCTCCATCGAGCCCGCCCGCCTCGCCTCGCTCACCATCGCGCAGGAACTGAAGCGTCATTTCGGCCTCGCCGACTGCCTCGTCGTACCAAACGATGACGATTCACGTCCGCTGATCGGCCGGCTTGGGGCAGCTGGCGCGCAGGCACTTTCCAAGATGATCAAGTCCGGCGACACGCTCGCCGTCGCCTGGGGCCGTACGGTCCTCTCGGTCGGCGAGCACTTGGAAATGGCTCCTCTACAGGATGTTACCGTCGTTCAGGCAACGGGCGGCACCACGGCAAGCTTCAACTACACGCCGGAACTGACAACCGCCGCCCTTGCCCGCGCGATCTCGGCACGCTGTGTCAACATCACCGCCCCCGCCGTCGTCGCCTCCGCTCAGATGCACGATCTGCTGCTCGCCGAGCCACTGATCCGCGAACAGTTCGACACACTCGCCCGCGCCAACCGCATCGTCTTCGGCATCTCCTCGCTCCGCCCCAACTCGACGATCCACACCAGCGGCTTCTTCGAATCCGTGCCGTTGCAGCACTATCTGGCGAAGGGGGCGGCCGGTGTGCTTGCCGGACGCTTCATCGACGAACGCGGCCGTCCGGTCGCCGGCCCTCTTGATGACCGCACGATCGGCATTTCGCTGGAGATGCTGCGCGGCATCGGTACGCGCGTTGCCGTCGCCGGTGGTTTCGACAAGGTGCCGGCCCTGCTGGCAGCATTGCGTGGCGGCTATGCCAATGTGCTGGTGACCGATGCCGCCACCGGCGCCGGCATCCTGCGCGCTGACGGGGTAACGAGCCTCGACGGGAAACTTTCACAACGCCAGAAGAGCGCACCTGTCGCCAACAGCTATCGCACGCGCGTCAAGAAATTCCTCAACAATCCCAATGACGTGGTCGAAGAAATGCTGGACGGCCTGATCGCCGCACACAAACCCTACCTCCAGCCCATTGGCACGTCACGTCGAGCACTCGTTGCGCGCAATGGCCCGCGACAGGGTAAGGTAGGCCTCGTCATCGGTGGCGGCACGGGGCACGAGCCCTGCTTCGTCGGCTATGTCGGCAAGGGACTTGCCGATGCGGTCGCCCTCGGCAACATCTTTTCCTCGCCGCCACCGGACCCAATCACCAAATGCGCCGTCGCCGCTTCGGGGGGAGCGGGTGTGCTTTTCGTCTACGGCAATTACGCCGGCGACGTGATGAACTTCGAAATGGCAGCCGAGCTCGCAGAAGAACAAGGCATCTCGATTCGCACAGTGCTGACCACCGACGACGTCGTATCGTCTCCCGTGGAGGACAAGGAAGGACGACGCGGCGTCGCCGGCAACTTCTTCGTCTTCAAGGTGGCGGGGGCGGCCTGCGATCGCGGCATGACGCTTGACGAGTGCGAGGCCGTCACTCGCAAGGCGAACGACCGCACCTTCACAGTCGGTGTCGCGCTCGAATCCTGCTCCATGCCGCAGACGCAACGGTACAATTTCGAGATCGGGCCCGAGGACATGGAGCTCGGCATGGGCATCCACGGCGAGCCGGGCGTTTCGCGCGAGCGTATCCGCACGGCCGACGAGATCGTCGATACGATCATGGACACCATCTTCAAGGAAATGAAGGCGGAACCCGGTGACCGGGTGGCGGTTCTGGTCAATTCCTTCGGCGCAACGCCGTTGATGGAACTCTACATCCTGTTCCGCCGGGTGGCGCAGCGGCTGGCGGCCAAGAACATCACGATCGAGGCCAATTGGATTGGGCACTATTGTACATCGCTCGACATGGTGGGCGCCTCCATCTCGATCATGCATCTCGACCGGGAATTGACCGACCTGCTGCACCATCCATGCCAGACGGCGATCCTGACCATCAATGCGCCTGAAACAGGAAGTGCGACGCAGGGCTAGGGCCGCCTGCATCAAAGGGGGAGGAAAACATGTCGGAAAATGCGGCACGGGTTCTCGCCAGGATGTTCGAACGGATGTCCCAGGTGATCGAAGCAGAGAAGGACCACCTCTCGGAACTTGACGGCGCCATCGGCGACGGGGACCACGGCATCACCATGTCGATCGGCTTCAAGGCGGTGACGACGGCACTCGCTATACTCGATGTCGATACGGCAAGCCCGTCGGACGTGATATCGACGACGGCGACGAGCTTCCTCGACGCGGTCGGCGCCTCGACAGGTCCCCTCTACGCTACGGGTTTCCGCCGGGCAGCACAGGTGCTTGCTGGCCGTAACGAGCTCGATCTTCAAGCCTTCCGTGACATACTTGCTGCAATTTCCGAGGGCATTCGGGACCGCGGCAAGGCGCAGCGCGGTGACAAGACCATGCTCGATGTCTGGCTCCCAGCCGCCGAGGCGGCTACGGCAGCCGTCGCTGAAGGCAAGTCGAAACATGAATTCTGGTCCGCCGTCACTGCCGCGGCTGACAACGGTGCTGCCGCGACGGCCACGATGGTTGCAGCCAAGGGGCGCGCGGCGCACGTTCGCGAACGATCCCTTGGCCACCTCGATCCGGGTGCAGTTTCCGCCGCGGCATTGATCAAGGCAATGTCGAAGACATGCTAGACCTTCGCCGAAACAAGATGCGCTTGGTCTTGATCAGCAAGGGCTCTTGATGGGATTTGAACCAAAAACTCTAAGATGATTCTGATCGGCAATCGGTCGCCGCATTGGAGTGAGTACAGCAAGGCGTAGATTTCAGCACCAAATGGTGCTATCGATGCCACTCTATGCAGGAGCTTTTTCATGCGATCCACGATCAATCTCGACGACAACCTCATGGAACGAGCAAGATTCCTAACCGGAACCAAGGAAACGGCTGCGCTTGTCCGCCAGGCATTGGAAACACTTGTGCGAATCGAATCAGGAAAGCGACTGCTCGCGCTCGGGGGCTCCATGCCCGATGCTGAAGCAGCCCCTCGGCGCCGGAGCGAAGCGGCAAAGTGATCCTTGTAGACACCTCCATCTGGATCGATCATTTTCGCTACGGAGACTCGGAGCTACGCACAATCATTGAGGACGACCTCCTACTCTGCCACCCTGCGATTATCGGCGAATTGGCGCTTGGCAGTCTTCGGGACCGTGATGCCGTAGTGGCGTATTTAGCGGCACAGCGCGAAGCATTCGTCGCCACGCACGCTGAGGTCATGACAATGATCGATCGTCATTCGATTTTCAGTATGGGAATCGGTTACACCGACGCACACTTGTTGGCTTCGACGCTGCTTGACGGGCGATCGAGCTTGTGGACCAGGGACAAACGCCTAACAGCAGCAGCTCAAAAGGCAGGCGCCGTGCTGCATACACCTATGGTCCCACCCAATTAGTCGGTGCAGGACGTGAGCACCGGCCGAATGCATAACTTAAAATGCTCTTGAAGGGATCAGAACCCGCGCCCCGCGGCTCACCACTTTATATTCAGATCAAGTTTCCGATACGGGCACCACTTGATGTCCCCAATGGCCGGTTTGGGGCCGTGACAAGACTGTCCGCTTCTGTCTCGTGGACAAGAGAAGCGGACAATCTCGTTGGGGGTTATGCCGTATCGGTCCAGCTGGCTAGCCGTTGCCGGGCAGCGCACTTGAACGTCCGAGCCAGCGTGTGAACCGCGTCACGATCACGTACAAGGCCGGGACAAATAATACCGCAAGTACCGTTCCGGAAATCATTCCGCCGAATAGGCCGGTCCCAATTGCATTCTGGGTTTCCGAGCTTGCACCTGATGCAATGACCAGCGGAACGACGCCCAGCGTAAAGGCGAGCGAGGTCATGACGATAGGGCGCAGACGAAGGCGCGCGGCTTCGACGACGGCTGCGGCAAGAACCAGCCCGTCTCGCTGGCGCTTGCGCGCGAACTCGACAATCAACACCGCATTCTTGGCGGAAAGGCCGATCAGGGTGATCAGGCCGACCTTGAAGAAGACATCGTTTTCCAGGCCACGCAGGTGAACAGCGATCACCGCCCCGAGGATCCCGAGCGGGACAACCAGCATGACGGAGAGTGGAATGGTCCAGCTTTCGTACAAGGCTGCGAGCACCAGAAAGACAATGAGGAACGAAAAGGCCATGAGCATCGGCGCCTGCGTACCCGATTGCCGCTCCTGCAGGGACTGCCCCGTCCATTCGACGGCAAAGCCCTTGGGAAGCTTGAGCGCCAATTGCTCAATTTCATCCATGGCTTCACCGCTCGACACACCTTTTGCTGCCGAACCCGACAGGCTGAGGGACGGATATCCATTATAGCGTGTCACCTGCAGTGGGATGGTGGACCATTCTGCTGTCACAATTTCCGAAAGCTGAACCATTTTGCCCGCATCGCTGCGAACATGCAGGTTAAGGATGTCATCGACCTGCATACGGCTTTTCGGCTCGGCCTGGAGGATGACCTGTTGCAGCCGACCGTCGCGCGGGAAGTCATTGACATAGGTCGAGCCAACGGAACCGCTGAGCGTGTCACTAATCGTCGTGTAGGCGACCCCCAGCGCACTTGCCTTCTGGCGATCGACGACAAGGGTAACACTGGGACCGTTTGGCAGCCCGTCCACGCGCACGTCGCTCAGCAGCGTGCTCTCGGACGCAAGCTTCGTGAGTTGGGCTGCAGCCGCAGAAAAGGCTATCTCCCCATGGTTAGCGCGGTCTTGAAGCCTTAGCGCAAATCCAGAGGTTGTACCGAGCTCATCAATGGCCGGCGGCTTCATGCTGAGAATCTCGCCCTCTGGTGCTGCAGCCATGGCTTCGGTTGCTAGATTCACCTCGTCGTCGACGCTACCTGAACGCTTATCCCAATCCTTGAGGCTCGTAAACGACATGGCGGTATTGGAACCTGAACCCGAGAAACCGAAACCCATGATTGTCAGGTTGTTGACGATATCCGGTCGTGTCTGGACATGTTTTTCTAAGAGATCAACGACGTCTCGGGTGCGTTCAGCCGTCGCCTCCGCCGGAAGTGTGATGGAGGTCATGAACGAGCCCTGATCTTCCTCAGGCACGAATGCCGTCGCCAGCGTGCCGTAACCATAGGCGACTGCGCCCACTATCGTGACATAGACAAGCATGGTCCGACCGGTCCTCTGAACAAGACGTGCGACCCAGCCCGTGTAGCCCTCGGTCAAGCGATCAAAGCCGCGGTTGAACCAGCCGAAAAGTCCGTTTCGCTGATGGTGCCCGCTATCGATCGGCTTCAACAAGCTCGCGCAAAGCGCCGGGGTCAGGCTGAGAGCCAGAAAGGCCGAGAAAGCGACCGACACGGCCATAGATACCGTGAACTGACGATAGATCGCGCCAACCGCGCCGGAGGCAAAGCCCATAGGAAGAAGCACGGCTGTCAAGACGAGCGTGATCCCGATCACCGCGCCCGTGATCTCGCCCATGGCCTTTCGCGTCGCCTCACGGGGGGACAGACCTTCCGTCGCCATCAGCCGCTCGACGTTTTCCACGACCACGATCGCGTCGTCTACGATAATCCCGATCGCGAGAACCATGCCGAACATCGTTAGGACATTGATGGAATATCCCAATGCCAGCATGACCGCGAAGGTGCCGAGCAGCGCTATCGGTGCGACGATGGCCGGAATGAGGGTGTACCGGATGTTCTGCAGGAAGAGCAGCATGATGAGAAAGACGAGCACCATAGCCTCAGCCAGTGTCTGCGCCACTTTCTGGATCGAGACCTTCACGAAGGGTGCCGTGTCGTACGAGATCGCATATTCGATCCCCGCCGGCATGTTCAGCGAAAGCTCTGCCAGTCTCGCGCGAACACCGCTAGAGGTGCTAACCGCATTTGCCCCGGGTGTGACCTGGATGGCGGCTGCCGTGGCAGGCTTGCCGCCGTCGAGAATGGCGAAGCTCGACGACTGGGATCCAACCTCAATGCGGGCAACATCACCCAGCGTCAGATGGGAGCCGTCCGGATTTGAGCGGAGGACGATGTCCGAGAATTCGTTGACGGTCTGAAGCTGGCCTTCGACATTGAGCGGTACGCTGACCTTTTGCCCTGGAACTGTCGGCGCATCTCCAAGTCGCCCAGGCGCCACCTGAAGGTTCTGCGACTGGATCGCCTGTATGACCTCGGCCATCGAAACAGAATGCGCGAGCAAGCGCGTCGGATCGACCCAGATCCGCATGGCAGCCTCGGACCCGAAGGACTGGACGCGGCCGACGCCTGAAACCCGCTTGAGTTCCGGGGCGATGTTGCGCACGAGATAGTCATCAAGCGCCAATGCGTCGATGGCGCCGTCTTTCGACTTCAGGGAGACAATCATCAAGAACCCTGACGAAGCCGATTCCACCGATAGGCCAGCCCGACGGACTGCCTCTGGCAATCGCGGCTCCACGGCCTTGAGCCTGTTCTGGATGTCCACCTGAGCCAATTCAGCGTCCGTGCCCGGCTTGAAGGTGACGGTGACGGTTGTCGATCCCGAGGAGTCAGCAGACGAGTCGAAGTAAAGCACATTCTTTGCGCCGGAAACCTCGCGTTCGATCAGACTGGTGACGCTATCGTTGATGACCTGCGGAGTGGCGCCGGGATAGCTCGCGTAAATCGACACGCTAGGCGGAGCAATCGCCGGGTAACGCGACACGGGCAGTTGCGGGATGGCGATCAGACCGGCGATCACAATCATGATTGCGATGACCCATGCGAAGACGGGCCGTTCGATGAAAAATTGCGGCATGATGGCTGTCTCAGCTCTGCGTACCAGGGACGGGTTGGACCGGCGATGTCTCCAAAAGCTGGCCACTTTGGACCCTCTCCTGCCCTTGAACGACAATCGTTTCTCCAGCCGACAAGCCGCGTCTTACGAGGTAGTTGCGATCGATAAGCGGCCCCAGTTCCACCAGACGTTTTTCGCTCGTCTTCTTTGCGTTGACGATGACGAGTTGCGGCTTTCCGGTGAGGTCGCGCATCACGGCCTCTTGAGGCACAAGAAGTGCTGCGGAATGGACCTCTCGCGGCACGAGTGCGCGCACAAACATACCAGGCAGCAACTGGTCCTCGGCGTTCGGCACGACTATGCGGATGGCCAGACTCCCTGTTGCGCTGTCGACGGAGATATCGGAAAACACGATAGTGCCCGTATGGGCGTACGGCCTGTCCGTGATGGTTTTGATCTTGACCGGCAGTTTTTCCGGATCTTTGACTTCGGAACTCGATGCCGTCTCGCGCAGGCTTTCGAGGCTCATCGATGATTGACGAACATCTACATAGACCTGGTCGATCTGCTGGATCACTGCAAGCGGTGCGCTCCCGGAAGACGAGGCTAGGCCGCCTTCTGTCATGAAGGACTGACCGATCGTCCCACTAATCGGGCTGCGAATTGTCGCATTCGACAATTCGAGCTTTCGCCGGGTCAAATTGGCCGTGGCCTCGGCCACGCTCGCCTTAGCCTGAGCAAGCGTCGCGGCCGCATTGTTGAGAGCTTCGTCACTGGTGATCTTCTGTGCCGAGAGCAGCTCAGCGCGCTCGAACTTCACCTTCGCATTGACAAACTCGGCTTCGGCACGCGCAAGCGCGGCGGCGGCAGCATCGACATCGGCCGCAAAGGGCGATGGATCGATCTGGAAGAGTGGCGCATCTGCGTCCACGAAAGAGCCCTCTTGAAAGAGCTTCTTTTGAATGATTCCGCTGACCTGCGGCCGGATTTCGGCCGTGCGCAAGGCACTGACACGTCCTGGCAGCTCGTCATAGACCGTCACGGCTTGCGGCTGCACCGTCATCACGCTGACGCGCACGGCCTGCGGTTCGGCCGCTCCATTCGCTTCAACATCCTGCTCAGCACAGCAAGCAAGCAGCAGCAATAATGGCACGCATAACATGCAGAAAAGCCAAAACCGCGCGACATTTCGCATCTGTGTCACCATCATCTCGTGAGGGAGTATCGATGGTGACGCTCTAAGAGTCTTCCATTGGCGGTTTGTGGAGGTTCTGTTGCGATATTATGGAGGCGGGGCACGGCCGCTCGACGGACGGACCGTTCGGTGCCATGTAAATTGCAAGGAGTGCGATGAGCATGGCAGAACTTGTTTTGATAGCTGAGGACGATGCGGAGATCGCCGGCATCCTTGAGGCGTACTTTGCCCGCGAAGGCTTCCGCACCGTGCATGCCCGCGACGGGCAGGTGGCGCTTGATCTGCACCGGTCGTTGAAACCCGACATCGTCTTGGCTGATATCACTATGCCGCGCCTGGATGGCTGGGAGCTTCTCGCAGAGATCCAGAGACGAGGCCGCACACCTGTCATCATGATCACGGCACTTGATGAGGATGTCGATCGGTTACAGGGCCTGCGCATCGGCGCGGACGACTATATCGTCAAGCCCTTCAATCCGATCGAGGTCGTCGCGCGAGCCAAGGCCGTGTTGCGTCGCGCGGGTCTCAGCCAAGCGGGCGCAGTGATCCGGGTCGGAAACCTGGCAATCGATCTCGATAGCTATCAGGTTAAGATTGAGAAGGAGGACGGGCCAGTGACCGTACCTCTCACGCTGTCGGAATTCAGGCTTCTGGCCCATCTCGCTCGGACACCCACCAAGGTGTTCTCGCGAGCCGAACTTGTTGACGCCTGCCTGCCCGGCTCGGATGCGCTGGATCGAACGATCGACAGTCATTTGAGCAAGCTTCGCAAGAAGCTCGAACAGGTGGGAAGCGAAGGCTTGTTGATCAGCATTCGAGGCGTCGGCTACCGCCTTGGGGTCGATCCATGATCGTGAAGGGGCTCAGTCGGCAGATATTGCTCGCCATGGCCTCGGTCACCCTGGCGGCTGGCCTGCTGGTCTTCTTTGGAACCTATCTCGCCTTCACCGCCCTCTTCTATTTTTCTCCCTGGTCTGAAGACGCTGACAATTGGCTGACGGGCTTCGATTTCATTACTCTGGCCATTCTCATCTTAATCGCGCTGATCGTCGCGGCGATCGCATCGATCCGATTGGCGCGCCGCATCCTCGAACCGTTGGAATCATTGGCGATAAGCGCCAGGCAGATCAAAGACGGCGATCTTTCGGCTCGCGCCATCCCCGGCGATCACTCTCTGGGGGAGACGGCCGTTCTTGTCGAAGACTTCAACGCCATGGCCCAGCGTCTGCAGGACATGGCCTCGGACATGACACTCTGGAATGCCACGATCGCCCATGAACTGCGTACACCTTTGACCATTCTCAAGGGGCGACTCCAAGGCATGATTGATGGGGTCTTCGAGCCCGATGAAAAGTCGCTTAGTGCCCTCGTGCTGCAGGTCGATTCATTGGCAAGGCTGGTGGAGGACCTGCGAACGGTGACGCTCGCTGACAGTGGTCACCTTGATCTTCGCCTTCAGCCTGTTCGTCTCAAGGACGAAATCTTGCGGCTTGCTGCGGTGTTGGATCGGGAACTGCAACAGGACGGCTTCGAGCTTAGCCTAGACCTTTGCGATGTCACGGTCCGGGTCGATGCGATGCGGATCCGGCAGGCGCTTCTTGCCCTGGTCACAAATGCGCGTCGATACGCGCAACGCGGCCTCATCGAAATCAGCCTTTGCGTGGAGAGGAACGAAGTGATCCTGCGTGTCGCCGACGAAGGTCCGGGCCTTGCACCGGACATCGCCGCTTCCGCGTTCGAACCTTTCCGAAGAGGCGGAGAGTCCGGCTCGTTGGAAAAGGGCGGCAATGGTCTGGGTCTATCCGTCGTCCGTGCGATCGTTGAGGCTCATGGCGGCAAAGTCCAATACGCAAAATCTGACACAGGCGGCGCCATGTTCGAGATGGTTCTTGGCGAGGCAGTCTCGTGACGTTTTGTTCGTCGCCGCTTCCTTACGGATTCTACGGCTCGTTCAACTCCACCGGTCGTCTCCACGTCGTCTCCACACGCCCTCCACGAACCCTCAAACTTGGCTTGCTAACGCAGTCATCCCAGGCCCAACCAAGATGCTGTGCTCGGGATTATGGAAAGCGCACTTATGGGCACCGAATCCGGCCCCGCGTTCGATAAGCCGTTGGAGAAACGTTATGACCATACAAACTGTCAGTCTGGCCGTTGCAGATCAGAATGATCTCCCGGACTTCAAGAAAGAGCTCCAGGAGGCATTTTCTCTTGCTGTTATCGATGAATACGGAGCGCTGCCCGATGGCCCCATACCTTCCGACGAGGACCTAGACAGCTCTATCGCCGCCCCCGGAGCTGTCGCACTGCGTATTCTCTCAGACGGCGAGAAGATCGGTGGCGCAGTTGTGACCATCGATGAGAACACGCATCACAACACGCTGGATCTATTTTTCCTGAAGGTTGGCGAGCATGGGCAGGGTCTGGGTCACAAAGCCTGGCTTGCGATCGAAGCCCGTTATCCGAAGACGATCACGTGGCGAACCCATACGCCCTATTTCGAGAAGAGGAACATCCACTTCTACGTCAACAAATGTGGCTTCAAGATCATCGCGTTTCATCACGCCAAGTATCCGGACCCACATCATCCCGCGTCGAATGATCTTCCGGATGACGAAGGGTTTCTATTCGAGAAGGTGATTAAGTAAGCCGCAATCGATCTGACCCATTTCAGCAGACCGGCTGCATACGGGAAGTCCCGATGGCCAGCTCAATGGCAGGTATGAAGGCGCGTAGCGGTCATTCGATCTACCGGTGGAGCCGCTTGGGCTTCATCGGTCGAAAGACCGAACTCGACGCGGCTCGTTTCAACGGTGTCATTGAAAGCTGCACAGGATTAGCCGAGCGGCTGACAAACGGCTGACGCGATGTCAGACGGCTGCATTCGGCCCCGGGGCTCACGGATAATAAGGTGTCTTCGGCGCGACCGTCATGCTAGGAGGCGTCCAAACAACCCAATGAGACGCTCCGATGCTTCCCTGGACCAATCTTGATCGCGCGACCATCCCCGGTGACGCTGGCGAATTGCGCCTGAAGCAGCGCGGCAGCGAATTCTCGATCATGCTCGGCTCGACGGAGCTGATGAACAGCCGGCTGAGCGGCTCGGAAGAGGCACTTGCTGCGTTGAGTTGCGAGCGGATTGCGGGTCGCAAAAACCCCGGCATGCTCGTCGGCGGCCTCGGCATGGGGTTTACGCTGCGGGCCGCGCTGGCCCAGCTTCCTCAAGACGCCCGTGTCGTCGTCGCCGAACTCGTTCCCGCCGTCGTCGAATGGGCGCGCGGACCTTTGGCGGATCTCCACGGCGGCACGCTCGATGATCCCCGCGTCGATATCCATCTCGGCGACGTCGGCGCCCTTATTCGGTCGAAGAAGGCCGCATATGACGCGATTCTGCTCGATGTCGACAACGGCCCCGATGGACTGACGCGCGCGTCCAACGACAACCTCTATAGCCACGACGGTCTTCGGGCCGCCAAGACTGCCCTTCGGCCGAACGGCGTGCTCGCCCTCTGGTCGTCTGCGCCGGACCGCGCCTTTACCCGTCGCTTGCGCGAGGTCGGCTTTGCCACAGACGAAGTGAGCGTGCGCGCCAACGGCAAGAACGGCGCCCGCCATGTCTTGTGGATGGCGACCAAGCGCTAGCATCCCCCATAACACCCACCACAGTCTGGACAACGATTTGAAAAACTCTAGAAACAGCCAGCTTTCCGACCGCCGCACGGCCTCCGCCGAGGCAAAAGCGGCTTTGCTGAACGCCTACAAGGCCGCACGGGCATCCGACGAGCCGGCGCGAGCCGCGCGTCAGGCGGAACGCGCATCCATCACAGCTGCGCGGGAAGAGCGGCGGATCGAGCGCGCGCGCGTAAAACTGGAAGAGCAGGCGCGCGCCGAAGTGGAAGCGGCCGAACGAGAAGCGGCTGCCCAGGCTGCCGCAATCGCAGAAGCGGAAGAGCGCCAGAAATCGGAAGCTGAGCGCGTTGCACGCGTGATTGCAGACGAGGCCGCGCGAAAGGCCGCACGCGATCTGCGCTACGCAAACCGGAAAGCGCGTAAAAGATAGTCTCCGGGCAGGCACGGAACACTCCAAGAAGCCTACTTTTAAACCTGCATCAAATTGCCCCTCAAGTGACGGGGCACAACCGGAAACGCCATCTGCCGATGACCTCGTTGAACGCGACTGCCCCCAATGGCGCCGACCGTGAAAAAGCCTGGCTTAAAATCCTGTCCGGCTACCGCCAGCCCCATATGGGCCGAAGCGCGTTCGAACTGGCTGTGACCCTCATTCCGTTCGCCCTCCTTTGGGCTGGCGCCTGGGCCTCGATGCACTTCGGCTTTTGGCTGGGCATGATCCTCATCATTCCCGCGGCAGGATTTCTCTTGCGCCTCTTCATGCTGCAACATGATTGCGGCCATGGCTCCTTCTTCGGCCGGCGGCGCCTGGATGACTGGACGGGACGAGCAATCGGCGCGCTGACCCTAACGCCCTATGACTATTGGCGTCGCGCCCATGCGGAACACCATGCCTCGGCCGGGAACCTCGACGAGCGAGGTGTTGGTGACATCACGACACTCACTGTCGCGGAATATGAGAGGGCGACGCGCTGGCAACGGCTCAGCTACCGCCTCTACCGGCATCCCCTCGTCATGTTCGGCATCGGCCCCGCCTGGCTCTTTCTCGTCAAGCAAAGGCTGCCGTTCGGCATGATGCGGTCCGGAGCGCTGCCATGGGTTTCGACAATGGCGACGAATGCCGCGATCGCCGTCCTCGTCGCGCTGCTCGTCTGGGCGGTCGGCCTTGTTCCGTTCCTCGTAATCCACCTGCCGATCGTGCTCCTCGCGGGAGCGGCCGGTGTCTGGCTATTCTACGTTCAGCACCAGTTCGAAGACACCCATTGGTCGAGCCCTCCGGAATGGACGTTCCAATACGCGGCCCTGCATGGCGCCTCACACTACGATCTGCCCCGCCCCCTGCGCTGGATCACCGGCAATATCGGCTTGCACCATATCCACCACCTGTCGAGCCGCGTTCCGTTCTATCGGCTTCCGGAAGTTCTGCGCGACTATCCTGAACTGGGGGATCTTGGGCGCATCACGATCAGGGAAAGCCTCGGCTGCGTGAAGCTCATCCTGTGGGATGAAGCGTCGAAACAGTTGATTTCGCTGCAGGAAGCAAGGGCGCGCCGCATCGCCAAATAACGTTCACAGTACCGTCGGGCGAGTTTGCTCGACGGCACCGATTTGGCAGAGATCGGGCCCCGGCCGCTGATAGAAGCGTTGACTTCCTGACCTGGAAGGATGCCGATTTGGCCGAGCACGGGCTGCGCACGCTCGGCATTGGAGCCAGCCTCAGCGAGGCCACACCAGAATGAAGGCTTCGAGTGAGGAGCGCGATTTCGCCTCCCAACCGAACTGACCGCTACATGGACGAGGCGGCCAAGCCAATGCTTGGTTTTCCCGAGCGGCGGCCTCTCCGGCAAGCCGGGGGACTCTCCTCCTCGTGTAGTCACACACACAAATCACCAAACGCAAGATTGACCGGGCAAACCCGACCAGAGTCATCGAAAGTCAGTTGACAGCGGGAAAACCCTCTCCTACGCTGAACATGTATACAGGTATAGCTGTCTCTACCTGAGCAGGAGGGGGAATATCATGCTTCGATCTTATCTCACAGCAGCGCTTGCCGGCGCTGCCGCTCTCGCAGTCACGTCCCATGCGCAGGCTGGCCCGGTTTTCGACGAGGTCGTCTCGGGCGGCAAGCTCGTCTGCCTGGTCAGTCCGAGTGCGCCCGGCTTCTCCGTGCCGGATAGCAATGGCGTCTTCCAGGGTTTCAATGCCGATTTCTGCCGCATGGCGGCAGCGGCAATCCTCGGTGACGCGAGCAAGGCAGATATTCGCGGCATCGGCTTTTCCGACTCGCTGAAGAGCCTCGTTTCCCGGCAGGCACACATGGCGTCCCGCTCTGTCACCGAGACCGGCACGCGCTCGGCCGATCCCGGTCTCTCCTTCGTCGCAACGACTTTCTATGACGGCCAGGGCTTCATGGTGTCGAAGGCGCTTGGCGTAAAATCGGCCAAGGAATTGAAGGGCGCGACGATCTGCGCCGAGGACGGCTCGACGACGCTGCTCAACATCGCAGATTGGTTCGCCGCCGAGGGCATGGACTACAAGGTCGAGAACATTGCCGACAAGACAGCGCGCCTCCAGGCTTTCTTCGCCGGCAAATGCGACGCCTATGCTTCCGACATGACGGCGCTCGCCGCCGACCGGCGCCTCGCCAAGAATCCCGATGACTACGAGCTTCTGCCGGAGATCATCTCCGCCGAGCCGCTGACGCTGGTGACCCAACCGGACGACACGTTGCAAAAAGCCGTGCGCTGGGCGTTTCAGGTCATGCTGAACGCCGACGAACTCGGCATCAACTCGACGAATGTCGATGCCACCGTCGCCGATCTCGACAAGCAGCCAAAGGCCGTGCAGCGTCTCTTCGCCAAGGACGGTGCGACTGCCGACATGGCAGCAAAGATGAAACTGCCCGCCGACTGGGCCTATCAGGTGATCAAGCAGGTCGGCTCCTACGGCGAGGTGTTCGATCGCCATCTTGGCCCTGCGACCCCTTTCAATCTGAAGCGCGAGGGCAGTCAGAATGCGCCTGCCAGCAAAGGTGGCCTGATGTACGCCTATCCGATACGGTGAGGCTGACGGCCAGACGGAGGAGAGGCGGCGTGGCGGATGTTGACGATCCCATATCCATCCGCGCCACCGTCGATTGCCCCGGCGGCGGGCGTCTGGTGACCCTCGGCGCACCCGGCCTGACCATCGACCATCGGGGCAGTCCCTGGATCGATCCTCATGGCGTCGACGAAACGTTGGCGGCACTCGCCGCCCGCAAGGCCGCCCTCTTCCTCTTCCTGGCACGCGACAGCGATTGTCCGCCCCGCTTGCGGGCAATACTGCGCGAGAAGGTCAAACAAGCCGGTATGGCCTTTGCCGCACTGCCGATCGACGATTTTTCCGCACCCGGTGCGGCGTGGATGCGGGCGTGGCTGCGGCTGGAGAAGCGGGTTTCAGCGCTGCTTGCCGAAGGGAGGGCCATTGCGCTCTGCTGCAGCTACGGCGCTGGACGGAGCGGCATGGCTGCCGCCCATATTCTCAACAGGCAGGGCCTTTCCGTCGAGGAAGCTCTGTCGACGATGCGCAAGGCTTTTCCGGAGTCGGTCGAAAGTCCCCTTCAGGAAGCCTGGCTGCATATTCACGACAACGGCCGCGCGGATGCGCGCCAAGCGAATGGAAAGGCAAAGGCGTGAGCTTACCGCAAATATCGAGATCCGGTCCGCCCCGTTCGGAAGATATGCTGCAGGAGCTGCGCTTCCGCATTTGCACCACCCATCCCGACACGCCGATGATGCTGCACGAGGGCAAGCTGGCGCAGGAATTCGGCGTCAGTCGCACGCCGATCCGCCAGGTCCTGCAACGGCTCTCCTTCGAGCATCTCCTCGAAACGCGTTCGGGCGTCGGTACGGTGGTGAGCACGCTTGACCCCGCCCAGCGCGACCTACATTTCTCCATGCTGTCGGATATGCTGCGTCTTTGCACGCGCTGCTGCGTTCCGGCTTTCGCCATGTCTACCCGTATCCAGCTGGCCACGATCACCGAGCTTACGGCCAATCCGGGCGAGGCGCCGCTCGCAAGCTATTTCGCCATCCGCACCCAGTTCCTCGACCTCGTCTCCGGCCTGGTGCAGGACCCCATCGCCGCCGAGGCCCATGCCGCCCTGCACTGGCGGGTTATCCGCTGGCGCATGCAGGCAGCGCGCGAGGATATCGACGCTGCCTTCTCGGCGATGCGCGCAACCGTGGCGGCCGTTTCGGCGGCGCAGACGCCAACCGCCCTTCTTGCCGACCTTGCGGCGGAAACCACATGACCGAAACGCCCTTCCTGCGCCCTGTCCGGCTGCCGCAGGGCATTGCCGGCGAACTCTGGCTCGGCCCGATGCCCGGCCGGCGTCGCCCGTTCGACGATGACATGGACGACCTACGGGCGCGAAAGATCACCCGGATCGTCAGCCTCACCTCGCTTGCGGAGATCGAGGAGAAGGCGCCGTCCTATGCGATTGCCCTTGGCGGCGAAATAAACATCGCCATTGTTCGCTTCCCGATCGCGGATTTCGGCATTCCGGCAGATGAAGTTGCCCTCTTCGCACTCGCCGACGAAGCGGCGCAGCATCTATCAGGCGGCGGAAATGTCTTCGTGCATTGCGCGGCTGGTATCGGCCGCACTGGCACCTTTGCCATCTGCATCCTGCGAGCCCTCGGCCTCAAGACGGTGGAGGCCGCGGCCCTTGTCGCCAGCGCCGGGTCCGGACCGGAGACCGACGCGCAGAAGGCTTTGGTAGACCGGTTCCAAGCCCCCACCCGGCCACGCCAACCGGCAGAAACGAGCCCGTGAGCGTCCATGGACCAGAAGCTGCAAATCCCTCACGCTGCGCAGGACGGTCCACCCCGGACGCGGCTTGCCGTTTCCTGGCCCGATATCGGCGTCGGCCTTGCGATGCTCGCGGCCTTCGCCCTCATCGCCTACAACATCCATTCCAATATGATGGCAGCCGGCATTGAGCCGGGCTTCGCCTTCCTTATCCAGCAGGCCGGGTTCGACCTCAGCGAAACGCTCATTCCCTACGGCGCGAATGACAGCTATCTGCGTGCGATCCTCGCCGGCCTTGCCAACACCATCGTGGTCGCCGTGGCGAGCCTTGTCATCGCTTCCCTCGCGGGCCTGCTGCTCGGTCTTCTCAGCGTCAGCAAGGCACCTCTCGCGCGGCTGTTCGCACTCGCCTATGTTGAATTGTTCCGCAACCTGCCGAAGATCCTGGTCCTGCTGGTCATCTTCGTCGCCGCGGTGAACGGCCTGCCGGCCATCCGGCAGGCGCTGGTGCTCGGCCCCTTCACGATCTCCAACCGGGCAATCTATCTGCCCTGGCTTTCGGAGGATCCGCGCAACACCCTTTGGCTCGTCGCCTGCCTGTTGCTCGTTCCGCTCCTCGTCTGGCTGTGGATCCGCCGGGCCGCCCGCAGGCAGGCCCTTCTCGGCCGTCGCGGGCCCGTCCTGCCGATAGCCCTCGCCCTTTCCGTCGCCGTGCCGACGGTTCTCGCCGTCGCGCTTGGCGCGCCGCTCGGGCTATCCTGGCCGGCGCTGGAAGGCTTTTCGGTCAAGGGCGGTGTCGCCCTTTCCATCCAGTTCTGCACAGTGGCGGTCGCGCTCGGCCTTTATCATGGCGCCCAGATCGCCGAGGTGCTGCGCGGCGGCATCGAGGCCGTTCCGCAGGGCCAGATCGAGGCGGCCGCGGCGCTCGGCCTCAAGGGCGGCCAGACGACCCGGCTCGTCGTCGTGCCGCAGGTACTGCGAACCGTCGTTCCGCCCCTTAACAACCAGTTCGCCAATCTCCTGAAGAACACGTCGATCTCCATCGCCGTCGGCTATTCCGACCTCATGTCCGTCGCGGGCACGGCGATCAACCAGACCTTCCGGCCGCTGGAAACCATGCTGATCACCATGGCGATCTACCTGCTGCTCTGCCTTGCGCTCACTGGCGCGCTGAACCATTGGAGCGCGCGCATCCGCGCCCGGGAAGGACGAGGATCGCGATGAGCGTAGACATCCAGCCTGCTCTAAACGGCCGAGCCTCGACGTGGCTGCGAAGGCAGCTTTCTCGGCCAGGCTCCAGCCTCCTGTCGCTGGCAAGCGGCGGCCTCGCCCTCGCGATCCTCTGGATCATCATCGACTGGCTTGTGCTCGCCGCGGTGCCGCCTTTTGCCGACCCTGCCGCCTGCGCCGAAGCTGCCGGTGCCTGCTGGCCCTTCTGGGTCGAAAAATCCCGCTTCATCCTCTTCGGCACCTATCCGTTCGATGAGCAGTGGCGGCCGATGTTGGTCTCATTCCTGCTGCTTGGCCTCTCCATCGCTACCGGCCAGATGGCCGTCAGCGGGCGCTGGCTGGACATCCGCCTCTTTGCGGCGCTCTGGCTTGCCGGCATGGCCGCATCCTTCGTCCTGATGGGCGGCGGTGTGCTCGGCCTTGTTCCGATCGATGCCAACAGATGGAACGGCCTGCCGATCCTTCTCATCCTCTCCACCATCGCGCTCGCCCTGGCACTACCGGTCGGCGTGCTGCTTGCGCTTGCCCGCTACCAGACGCGCCATCGGCTGCTGCACCGCGCCGCGGGCGCCTATGTCGAGATCATGCGCGGTGTGCCGATGGTGACGCTGCTCTTCGTTGGCGTCTTCGTGCTGCCGCTGACCCTGCCCAAGGGCATTGCGATCGACCCGATCGTGGCAGTGCTCATCGCGCTCGTCTTCTTCCATGCCGCTTATTTCGCCGAGGATGTGCGCAGCGGCCTGATGGCGTTGCCCGCAGGACAGCACGAGGCCGCCTCCTCGCTCGGCCTCGGCTTCTGGCAGACGGCCCGCCTCGTGCTTCTGCCACAGGCTATCGAGCGGGCGATGCCCGCCCTCGTCAACAGCACGATCGGCGCCTACAAGGACACCTCCCTCGTCGTGATCCTCGGCCTGCACGACCTCAGCGCCACCGCCCGCATGGCCTTCAGCGACGTTGCCTGGGGAAACCAGGCGCTGGAGGCCTATGTCTTCGTCGGCGCCTGGTTCCTGATCTCCTGCTCCTACCTCTCCTGGATCGGCCGGCGTCTCGCCGCGCGGGCAGCCAAGGGCCGAAGCCTCAAGGCCTCCCGTTGAAAGAGCCGGTGAACGAAACGGCCTGATGACCGCTCCAGGGCGGATGGCTAGCCACGTTGCACGACCAGGAAAAGCGCCGCAATCAAAAGCACGAAGAGCCCGGCCGCGGCCGCCGCTATTCCCAGGAGGGCAAACCATGTGCGCGGGTTGCTCAGGCTCGGTCGCTGGCCGTCGGCCGCCTTCGTGCCGAGAAACGTCAAGGCCCCGAGCACGACCGGCGTGCCTCCCCCCACGACCATGGCAGTTGCTCCTTCCGGAGCCGTGGTGCGCCAGATCATCCCGAACAGATAGATGCCAGCGATCGTTCCGGCGATCAGCGAACCAAGAACGAGGAGCAAGCGCATCGTACTTCACCGCCGCAACGTGTAAATGCTTTCCGACTGATGGACCCGATATTCGCAGTGTCGTCAACAATGTCTGAGGTCGAGGACACATGCGATGATTGCGCAGGTGAACGGTGTCGGAACGAATTCACTGTTTTGAGATGTCCAGGGACGTTTGGAACGAGGCAATCGCCGCGTTGCGGGCCCATGGGTGGTCTCTCGACATGGGAGGCGGTCTCGATCATTCGTGGGCCGTGCTGGAACGGGACGGCCTGCGCGTGGAAATGGACTACGACATCTGGGCAGGAGGAGAGCTGGCTCTCTTCCCAGCCGACAGGAAGAAGGCAAACGCTCTCTTGCCGACCACCGTGCTCGCGATGCTGGGCGGCCCCTGGTGAATGCCTCTCCATCTTGCCGGCTTGGCGCGCTGACCGGTGCATAGGCCTTCCATTGCTCAGCCCGGGTCATGCAGCACGCTCATTCCGCCATCGACCGTCAGGCAGGTGGCGTTCATGAAAGGGCATTCGTCCAAGATCATGAAGAGGCTCGCCTCCTCGGCAAGGAAAACCTCGACATTGCAAGCCCGATGCCCTGCACCGCACCGGTGACGACGATCCGTTTTCCGTCAAGACGTCCGGCCATCTCCGCTCCCCCTACCATTCGGCGACACTGCCGTCTTCATGCCGCCAGACGGGGTTGCGCCAGCGATGACCCTCCTTTGCCCGTTCGATGACATAGGCCTCGTCCAACTCGACGCCGAGCCCGGGTCCCTGCGGGATCGAGACGAAACCGTCGGCATAGTGGAACACCTCCTTGTTGGAGATGTAGTCGAGGATGTCGTTGGCCTTGTTGTAGTGGATGCCGAGGCTCTGTTCCTGGATGAAGGCATTGTAGGAGGCCGCATCCGCCTGCAGGCAGGCGGCGAGCGCGATCGGGCCCAGCGGGCAATGCGGCGCGAGTGCCACGTCATAGGCTTCCGCCATCGCGGCGATCTTGCGGCATTCCGTGATGCCGCCAGCATGCGAAAGATCCGGCTGGAGGATGTCGACATAGCCATCCGAGAGCACGGACTTGAAATCCCAGCGCGAATAGAGCCGTTGGCTGGGTATAGTGCGGCAAGGAATCGAGAAAACGTCGAGGGGCAGGAAGGCATGGCTTTCAAGAATAACTCGACGCGGGAGCCGATCGCTGGAAAGGCCTATGCCTCGATCAAGCGTCGCATACTTGACCTCACCCTGGCGCCCGGAGAAACCCTCTCAGAACAGCGACTTGCAGCGGAGTTCGGCCTGAGCCGCACCCCGGTACGCGAAGCGTTCAAGCGGCTGGAGAATGAAGGCCTGGTAGATGTTGTCCCTCAACAGGGCACATTCGTCTCACCGATCCGCCGCGAACTTGTCATGGACGCGCAATTTGCAAGGGCATCGCTCGAATGCGCTTTGGTCCGTTTGGCAAGCCAGAAGCGCACCGAGCATGATATTGTCTTGCTTCTGGAAAACCTGGAAGCACAAGAGCGCGTCGCCGCGCGCGGCGACTTCGACACGCTTTTCCGACTGGATGAAGAAATGCACGAGGCAATCGCCGCGATCGCCAGGCGACCCAATATCTGGTCACTGATCAGCGACATCAAGATTCACATGGATCGAGCGAGGAAGTTAACGCTCAGGCCAGACCATATCCCAACTCTATTGAAGCAGCACAAAGCAATTCTGGACGCCATCGGCGCGGGAGATCCAGACCGTGCAGAAGCCACCATGAATGAGCATCTCAGTTTCATCGTCGAGCATTTTGACGAATTTATCGCTGCGAACCCCACTTTCGTTCGGGAGGTGGTCAAGAGCATTTTTTGACGCCCAGGAAATGCACATAGATGCTCGAGCCGCCGGGATGCGCCTTAATTTCCAACCGGACAGCCAGGATGAGGTTGCCGGCCATCAGCTGGCATGTTCCTGAGCGCGATTGGGGCGCTTTCCGGCACACGAGCCAGGGCCCGCAAAACCCACTGCAGTTGATTGATGAACGACAGCCACAATGTTGACGGCGAGCGGAAGGGGCATTGCCATCGAGGCGTTGAGTTTCTCGAGTTGAAGCTACCGTTCAAATCCGGGATGCAGTGAGCCCCCATCTACCCTTCATATCTGCGACGGCCTCGTTCCGAAACACCGATCGCGTAACCTTTTCATTTCGATTCGATACTGGACAGCCACCGCTCCAACCATTGTGTGGACACATCACCTGCGATGATGTCGGCGTTGCGCGTGAGCGTGCGAAAGAGGGGCGCCGTGGTAGCAACGGGAGCGACATCAAGGGATTCAAGTGCTTCCTTCAGGCGCTCGATGGCGTCCTTGCGGGAGACTGCCTTAACGATCAGTTTGCCCACGAGGGAATCGTAGTAGGGCGGCACACGGCTGCCAGTATCGAAGCCGGTATCGAAGCGGATGCCTTCGCCTTCAGGAACCTGCAACCGTTCGATGACGCCGGGACTGGGAAAGAAGTTGCGCGCTGGATCTTCGGCATTGATGCGAACCTCAATTGCGTGGCCGCCCACACGGATGTCCTCCTGCCGCATCGATAACGGCGCTCCACCGGCGATCAGCAGCATTTCCGCGACGAGATCGATGCCGGTGATTGCTTCTGTCACCGGATGCTCGACCTGGATGCGCGTGTTCATTTCGATGAAGTAGAATGCTTTGCGGGTAGGATCGTAGAGATATTCCATCGTTCCAGCACCGCGATAGGCGACCGCGCTCGCCAGCCGTACCGCCGAGGCACAGAGTTCGGCGCGCTGGTCCGCTGACAGTACGGCGGCAGGCGCCTCCTCCCAGACCTTCTGGCGCCGGCGCTGCAACGAGCATTCCCGTTCGAAGAGGTGGATCACGGTGTTGCCGTCACCGAGGACCTGCACCTCGATATGGCGCGCGTTCTCGACATAGGCCTCCATGTAGAGGCCGCCGTCGCCGAAGGCGGCCTTGGCTTCGGCTATGGCCTGCGGCACCGCGCCTAAAAGCTCATCGGCGTTGCGCACGACGCGAATGCCCCGGCCACCACCGCCGGCCGCAGCCTTGATCATCACGGGATAGCCCATCTCCTCGGCAAGCGTCAGTGCCGCCGCGGGATCTTCAAGACGGCCATTGCTGCCGGGCACGACGGGAACACCCGCTTCAATGGCTGCGCGCCGAGCATTCACCTTGTCGCCCATGCGCTCGATCGTGTCGGCATCCGGCCCAACGAAAATCCGGCCCATAGCTGTCACCGCACGGGCAAAATCCGCATTTTCCGAAAGGAAGCCATAGCCGGGATGAACTGCATCCGCGCCACTGCGACGCAGGGCATCGAGTACGTTCTCAACGTTCAGATAGGATTTTGCGGCAGCCGCCGGACCGATCTCGATGACCTCATCCGCCATGCGCGCTGCAAGCATTTCGCGGTCAGCTTCGCTGACAACCTGCACAGTGGCAATCCCGAGCTTCCTTGCAGCGTTGATGATGCGGACCGCGATCTCGCCCCGATTGGCGATCAGCAGTTTGCGGATTGAGCCGCTCATGCCGCACTCTCGATCTGGCAAACGGCCTCACCCGGTTCGATATTGGCACCGCTCTCTACCGAATAGCCGAGAAACGTGCCGGCAGCATCCGCCTCAACCGGCAAGAAGGATTTCATCACCTCCACGAGCGCAACCGTTTCACCTGCAGCGACCGGGTCACCCTTGGTTTTGAACGGCGCAGCCTCAGGAGAAGACGACAGGTAGATCACACCTGGCAGGATTGCTTCGATAGTCTTGATGGTCATGGTTGTCTCCGGAAGTCTCAGTGTCAGGACAGGCGGTGCAGCACGCGGTCGAGCTTTTCGATCAGTTCGTCCGCATTCTCGCGCGAGAAGACGATGGGCGGACGGATCTTCAGCACGTTCGCCGCCTTGGCGCAGCCGGAGATGAGCACATTCTCGTCCCGCAGGCCGTTGATGATGCGCGTGGCGGCGGCGGCGTCCGGCGTCTTGCCTGCCCTGTCCGAAACGATCTCGACGCCGAGGAAGAGCCCCGCGCCCCTGATATCACCGAGGCAGGCATGTTTGCGGGCAAGCGCCTGAAATCCGTCTTTGAGATAGAGGCCGATCACGCGGGAATTTTCGAGAAGGTTTTCCCCCTCGATCACGTCGAGCACCGCGGAGGCCGCAGCCACGGCCACGGCATTGCCACCGAACGTATTGAAATAACGCGCCTTCTTGCCAAATTCGGCGAGAACTTCGGCGCGTGCGGCAACGCCCGCCACCGGGAAACCATTGCCCATAGGCTTGTTGGTTTCCACGCAGAACTGAGCCGGTTAGGCGCATAATTTCCATTGAGAATTGAGCCATGTGAACCTTCCCTCAACGCGGTGAGCGACGGGGGCAACGGAGTGATCCACATGGGACTTTTAAACATCATCCGTCGGATGGCGCTGCGCG
>NZ_SHMI01000108.1:0-1270 GCF_004284735.1 Shinella sp. JR1-6
TGTTGGTTTCCACGCGGAACTGAGCCGGTTTTTCCACCGAGAAGTGAGCCACCTCTGAGTATGGTTTTCTGATCAGGCTTTGGTCAAGGGATTGGCCTTTTCTCCTCTCTTCTGAGCTGCTGCGGCCGAGCTGGCCTTGAAGCGGAAGCTGTCGTTTCCTGTTTCCAGGATATGGCAACGGTGGGTCAGGCGATCGAGCAAAGCCGTGGTCATCTTGGCATCACCGAAGACGGTTGCCCATTCGCTGAAGCTGAGGTTGGTCGTGATAATGACGCTGGTGCGCTCGTAGAGCTTGCTTAGCAGGTGGAAGAGCAACGCTCCCCCTGAGGCACTGAACGGAAGGTATCCCAATTCATCGAGGATCAGGAGATCGAGGCGAACCAGGGTCTCAGCGATCTGTCCTGCCTTGCCTTTGGCCTTCTCCTGTTCGAGCGCATTGACCAATTCGATGGTCGAGAAGAAGCGGACCTTCCGGCGGTGATGCTCGATCGCCTGGACCCCAAGGGCAGTCGCGACATGTGTTTTTCCTGTGCCCGGCCCACCGACGAGCACGATATTCTGCGCCCCGTCCATGAACTCGCATCGGTGCAGTTGGCGCACCGTCGCTTCGTTGATTTCGCTGGCGGCGAAGTCGAACCCGGAGATGTCCTTATAGGCTGGGAAGCGAGCAGCCTTCATGTGATAGGCAATCGAGCGAACCTCACGTTCGGCCATCTCGGCTTTCAGCAACTGGGACAGGATCGGCACGGCCGCATCAAAAACTGGAGCCCCTTGCTCAATCAGGTCTGTGACGGCTTGGGCCATGCCATACATCTTCAGGCTCCGCAGCATGATGACGACGGCGGCACTTGCGGGATCATGACGCATGGCGACCTCCCACGATCCGGACACGCAAGCCATCGTAGCGTTCGACGTTGGCCTTGGGTTCACGCAACAAGGTCAGCGCCTGTGGCGTGTCGATGTCAGGGCCGTCAGTCGTTTTCCCATCGATCAGACGATGCAGCAGGTTCAGCACATGTGTCTTGGTCGCGACGCCTTGATCCAGAGCCAGCTCCACAGCCCTGACGACGACCTGTTCGTCGTGATGAAGCACCAGAGCCAGGATATCGGCCATCTCACGATCGCCGCCCAGGCGACGCAGCATCTGGTCCTGCAACTGTCGAAAGGCCCGCGGCAATTCCAGGAAAGGCGCACCATTGCGCAGGGCTCCGGGTTTGCGCTGGATGACCGCAAGGTAATGCCGCCAGTCGTAAATCGTTCGCGGTGGTTT
>NZ_SHMI01000109.1:0-1263 GCF_004284735.1 Shinella sp. JR1-6
CACATCCGTTGGCAGGAGCGGTTCGATCCGTTCCCACTGCGCATCGGAAAACCAAAAGAAATCAGACATCTCACCGCGTTCCACACGAAAGCCTGGTTAAGAGTCACGCCGCCTTCATGCCGGATGCCGCCTGGGCAGAAATCAGGGCGCCCCCCAGACCCGTCCCGGGCTAACGAATTCCTCCCGGTTTCGACATCATCTTGCACTTTTCGACACGTCATCAGCGGTTCGCTTGCGCTCGTCTCTCTAAACCTCACCTGACGGACTAAGAGCCGCCTTTTCTGCAACGCTCACCACCACGGCTCTTTACCGTCGCAGCTTGCAGTGGTTTGAAACCTACCCCTGACGGTCGGCTTCGAGGGACCTACCCTCATCTTCCGCGCAGCTCGGCTCCCACATTGCTGTGGGCGCCTCGCGGCACACTCTCATCGAGATGCCATTTGTCTGCGAAGTTGCCGATCGACCGCCGCTTGAGTTGGTGGGCGAATTTCAGGCCAAACTTAGTCGTCCATTCTGAGACGGTCTGAAACGAGACGGCAATGCCGCGCTCGGCAAGCAGGTCTTCGATATCGCGCAGGCTCAGCGGGAACCGGTAACAGAGCCATACCGCATGCGCGATGATCTCGGCTGGAAAGCGGTGGCGTTTGTATCGGGCGGACGCATCGTCAGTCATGCCGATAGACTTGCCTCGATCCGCACCAGCCGGTTAAGGCGACGCCTCCCCTCGACTTCATCATCCTCGACGAACTCGGCTATCTGCCGTTCGCGCAGGCCGGTGGTCAGCTCCTATTCCACCTGATCAGCAGGCTCTACGAGCGCACCTCGATCATCGCCACCACGAACCTTGCCTTCGGTGAATGGCCGTCCGTGTTTGGTGATGCCAAGATGACGACAGCGCTGCTCGACCGCCTGACCCACCACTGCGAGATCGTGGAACCAGGAAACGAGTCCTGGCGCTTCAAAAACCGCTCTCAAAGCTAAAGCCGAAGATACCCATCACCCGCACTTGGCCTACCCTCTGCAACCCCGGTCAGCGCAGGGCAGGCCAAGCACTGATCGTCTACATGGGGGTGAAGATTGGACACCGACAAAAGGGGGCAACATTCCGCGCCGGTTGACAATCGAGTATTTCCGTTGTGCATAGGGAGCAAGCGGGCTGCTCATTGTCAGTAGCCCTACACCCTGCTGTTGGTTTCCACGCGGAACTGAGCCGGTTTTTCCACCGAGAAGTGAGCCACCTCTGAGTATGGTTTTCTGATCAGG
>NZ_SHMI01000110.1:0-1261 GCF_004284735.1 Shinella sp. JR1-6
GGTTCCAGATACCCTTGTGCTTGCCAGTCCCTTGAACCTGATTGCCGGTTCACCGCTTGCCACCCCAACCTTGCACGTCTTCACCAGATAGTCGGCTCTCAGTGGCCCCGAAACGTCTGGCTAGGGCTCGGGGATTGCACCCGGCCGCCCGTCTGATGGCGACAGAGATACGCCCCTGATTCGAAACACGCAAGAAAATTTGCACGCCATCGCGTGGATTTCATGTTGACGTGCACGCCATAGCGTGTATGATCACCTCATCCCAAGCACGAAGAAGCCAACGCCGATCTGCTTGAACCGATCATGAAACGAAGCCCGACGCCGGGAACGAAGAGGAGCAAGGGAAATGCACCGCAGCCAGTTTTGCACCGCCCGCGAGACGATCCTCACCAAGCTCACAAACCCGAAGGGCTTCTATTTCGAGGAAGGCAGCTTTCACGGCGCCACCTACGCTACGGCGGAGGAAGCCGTCGCCTCTCTGGGCATGGAACATGCTGCAGCATACCTGCGGTTCGATCTCGACACCCTTTCGGCCGAGGACGTCACGGAGGAATTCGCGGCTCAGTGGCTGACGAAATTCGAGGGAACGCCGGACGACGAAGACCGCTGCTTGCCGCTCTACGTCCGCACCTCCCAGGCTTGGGACGACTGGTGCTCTGATTTCACCGTCGAAAACGGCCTTGCTTTCACGCAGCGCAGCCACGGCACGCTCAATCACCGCCAGCAGTTTGGCGCCTAACCATTCACGGCCTCCTGTCACGGCGGGACGGCGAACACAGAGGGAAGATGATGGCAAAAATCACGAAACTGACCGCAGCGCAGGAAGAGCGCCTGGTTGAATTCCGCGAGGAGTGGCGACAGATCGGCCTTTGCCGCGAGCCGGCAGATTTCGAGGCCGGAGACGAGGTTATCCGAGGGTTTTACAAGCGCCTCGGCAAGGATGAGCCGATCATCCTCCACTTCTCGTCGCCGGCTATGTGTGAACTCGCCGTCAACTTTCTGATGAGTGCTTTGAAGAAACCGCCGGACCAGCTCAGGGGCCAGCTCAGGGGCCAGCTCAGGGGCCAGCTCTGGGGCCAGCTCGGGGGCCAGCTCTGGGACCAGCTCTGGGACCAGCTCAGGGACCAGCTCAGGGGCCAGCTCTGGGACCAGCTCTGGGACCAGCTCAGGGACCAGCTCAGGGGCCAGCTCTGGGACCAGCTCTGGGACCAGCTCAGGGACCAGCTCAGGGGCCAGCTCAGGGACCAGCTCAGGGACCAGC
>NZ_SHMI01000111.1:0-1255 GCF_004284735.1 Shinella sp. JR1-6
CGTCTGTTCGATAGAGAGAGCTGCGGAGATGAAAGGCATCAGCGCTTCGGCAAGCGTCCCAGCCCCGAGCGAATGGTTGCCGTCAACTCGACGAATTTCCTGCGCGAGAGCATCAACGGTCAGCATCGGCGCTCTCCTTGGAAAGCAGAGCGCGGGCGCGGCGGATTTCGCTAAGCTCCTCGGGGTTGGCCCACTGGCGTTCCGCGAGTTCGAGGACGTCGGATAGGCTGTCCCGCAGATCCGCAATCTCCCGCTCCATCTCCTCTACCTTACGGGCCTCTGCGAGGATGGCGGACATGACGACGGGGTTACAGGCCGCGATGTAGCGGGTGTTGGCGCGCCCTTTGAAGATATTGGCGATGAGCCCACTGTGCTCGCCCATCCCATCCGGGCCATAAACTCGCTGGTTTCCTTCGGTGCCTTCCCGCCACGGCCCCGGCGTCACACCTTCCATTGCTTTCTCGATAGCCTCGATAGCGGATATGTTGTCGGAGGTGGTCATGCTTCACCTGCCGGGTCTGCATAGACGACAGTGACCATCTGAGCCGGGACGCGCGCCTTGATGTTGCCAGCGAGGTCATAGACCGCGAAGAACGGAACCGGTGCGCACTGACCGTTTTCGCCGTAGGCAACGATCTTGGAGGTGCTGCCGTCTAAACGCGCATCGGTGGAGTATCCGCCGGCATCCTCGCCATCGTACCAGATTGACTTGATGGGGCGCGGGTCCATGTGGATGAGAGGGGTGTCAGTCATGCTTCCGGTCCTTTGGATTGAAGAGCGCGAAGGGTCGCAAGGACGAGGGCCATCGGGAGACTGTTGATCGCGGATGAACCGTAGAATTGTCCTGTCTCGTGATGGAGGGTCACCCGAGCAACGCCGTACAGGTTCGTTATCTCAAGCTCGACACCCGGCAGAACGCGCTCCGCCAGAGCAACGGCGGCGTCGATGGAGGATGTGTAGGCCGGCACGATGATGAGCCGGCCATCCGCGGCTCGCGTCTCGTCGATGGTGTAGGGCGGCCACAAATCGGTCTCGGATTTGACCTTGGTGAACTTCCGGGTGGCGCCCGGTGTCATTTCGAGCCAGACCATTGCGTCAAGCTCACGATCCGGCCCCGTGGCTTTCTCCACACGAGAGATGAGGGAGGATAGGTCGGTCATGCCGGGTTCCTCGCCTTGAGAATGATCGCCGTGCCGGCCTCCACGTCTCCTGTTACGGAGTAGAGATCGATCGCGAGTTGAAACGGGTCGATGCC
>NZ_SHMI01000112.1:0-1248 GCF_004284735.1 Shinella sp. JR1-6
CTGGTGGGGGCACCATTCGCTTTTTCAAGCATTGTTTCCGCTTCTCTTTTTGCGGTTTCCCCCAAATCGGAAAACATATTTGGGGGAACGGTGTTCGCCCTCTATTCCGAATCTCTGTTGACTCGCCCTCGCCTCCGCCTCATCTCCTCCCCATGTCCGAACGCACATGGAAGAGAAAATATCGCTGGGTCCTGACCGTACCTGATCAGGAGGAGGAAGACTGGAGCGCCTTCCACGACGGGCTTTTCATCGGTCGCGTGTCACGAGATCGGACCAGCCTGAAGAAGGGCACGTTCTTGTGGTCGGGAGGATGTTCGGACTGGCCAGGGTTTCAACGGCCGATGCCCCACAGCGGCAGGACGGTTGAGGCGTGGGAATCCGCGAAAGCCGTTGAAGACTGGTATGACGAAGGGATGGCGCGCAGCGGAACAAGGCCGGCGATGGTTGCGCAGCGTATCGGGCCGCTCGACGAAAGCGGACTGCCGGTGTGGCTTAGGGGCTGAAACGCAAAAAAGCCCCGCCATCCAGAAGGACAGCGGGGCGACGAGAGATGTGAAGCGGACTAGAGCATGAGGGCGGCTCGAGTCACGACGTCCAACCGAACTTTATGAGTATCCATTTGCCGGCTGTGGCAAGTGTTGCCCCGAATGCAGCGGCCACGAATACGATCAGCATGCGCATACCGACGAACCGCTCCTTCCAGCGATCAATCTCCTTCGTGGTCGTCTTCACTTCGGCAAGCTGCACCGCGACCCCTTCAAACTTCCTGTCCAGATCGTCCATCCGGCGCTCGAGGTTTTCCGCCTTTGAATACTGCTGCTTCCGATCAGCGCGCGCCTGGTCCTGATCCGCAAGGACACGATCCATCTTCGCGTCGAGCGCGCCGAGTTGCTGATGGACGGCGGCGTCAATCTCAGGTGGGCTCATTTACGGCATCCTGGCTGTGCATTGCATGTGCGGTTGTGGCTGACGACCTGATCGGCAAAGGGCCGGTCGTTGGCGACAATGAAGGCTCTTGTCGCGGAGGAAGGCTTGAGGGTTTCGAAGCCCGAACCGTCAACCACAGACGCCGTCGCGGAACAGCCCGCCAAGCTCAGAGCAAATATCGCTGTCGCTAAGGCGTTGAACATCCGCATTGGTGCGGCTCCTTTCCTGTACGAGGTCGATGGCCCGCTCAAGGGTTTCGGCGCGGATGGCCTGTCTTTCGGCCTCACGAGCCGCTGGAAGCGTGAAGGCCTGCACGTAGCT
>NZ_SHMI01000113.1:0-1226 GCF_004284735.1 Shinella sp. JR1-6
ACCTCAATCCATTGTTCAAATTGAGAGAATCACAGATCAACACGTCAGTAAAGACATCCGCGCACAGGTCTCTTAGCTGCTGATCTGCGCCGGAAGGGGCTGCATTCTCAGATAAGGTACAAGCGGCTTGAAGCCGGAAAGTTCATCTGGCCGGTCAGTCAAAATGGCTCCGCCGTGCCGGTGTCGGCGGCGCAACTCGGCTATCTTCTGGAAGGGATCGACTGGCGCAATCCACGCTGGACGCAGCGACCTGCAACGGCAGGATAGGCGCATCATTCCACTGTTTTTGTTGGGCTTTCTGTTGTTCCATGGTAGCTTTCGGCCATGGATGATGCTGCGTCGGAGATAGCCAGACTGCGCGCCGCGCTTGCGGCATCGGAAGCGCGTGCCGCCTCCGCCGAGGCCGATCTCGCGCAGGTGCGCGCCGTCGTGACGACGTCGGAGGCGGTGATCCGGCACCTCAAGATCGAGATCGCAAAGCTGCGCCGCGAGCAGTACGGCCAGAGCTCGGAACGGCGCGCCCGGCTGATCGACCAGATGGAACTGCAGCTTGAGGAACTCGAGGCCGATTCCACCGAAGACGAGATCGCGGCGGAACGTGTTGCGGAGCGGATCACAAGTGTCTCCGCCTTCGAACGCCGTCGGCCCGCCCGCAAGCCGTTTCCCGAGCACCTGCCGCGCGAACGGCTGATCATTGAAGCTCCGTCGACCTGCACCTGCTGTGGCTCGGCCCGGATCGTGAAGATGGGCGAAGACGTCACCGAGACGCTGGAGGTGATTCCGCGACAGTGGAAGGTGATCCAGACGGTGCGCGAGAAGTTCACCTGCCGGGACTGCGAGAAGATCAGCCAGCCACCGGCTCCCTTCCATCCGACACCGCGTGGATGGGCAGGACCGAACCTGCTGGCGACGATCCTGTTCGAGAAGTTCGGACAGCATCAGCCATTGAACCGACAGGCCGAGCGTTACGCCAGGGAAGGCGTCGATCTCAGCCTGTCCACGCTGGCCGACCAGGTTGGTGCCTGCGCGACGGCGCTGCAGCCGATCCATGATCTGATCCGCGCTCATGTGCTGGCCGCCGAGCGGCTGCATGGCGACGATACGACCGTGCCGCTCCTGGCCAGGGGCGCAACAAAGCAGGCAAGGTTATGGACCTATCTATGGACGGCCTCCTTTCTGCAAGTGCGCTTTGGTGATCTGACAAGCTCTCGGTTGCTGCTATCTAT
>NZ_SHMI01000114.1:0-1205 GCF_004284735.1 Shinella sp. JR1-6
ATCCATTGACTTCCGAAGAAATTGCCGCATTATCGAGAAAACAAATTACATCGCCTCTGCGATGATCACTGACGGGAACTTTGCGATCCAGAACACGGCTTCATGCCGTTCGGCCAGGCACACCGGCGCGGCACGCGCCGGGCGATGACGGCCGGGCATCGGCCGGCCTGGACGCCTGCGGAACGGACGCCCATGCGCATCTTCACGGCCTCGCTTGCCACCGAGACCAACACCTTCTCCCCCGTCCCCACGGACATGAACGCCTTCAAGGCCGCCTTCTATGCCGGTCCGGGCGAGCATCCCGACACGCCCACGCTCTGCTCCTCCGTCGTGCCGATCCTGCGCCGGCGCGGCCGGGCCGAAGGCTTTACCGTCATCGAGGGCACCGCCTGCTGGGCCGAGCCCGCCGGCCTCATCCAGCGCCGCACCTTCGAGACCCTGCGCGACCGGATCCTCGGCGAGTTGCAGGCCGCCCTGCCGGTCGATGCCGTCGTGCTCGGCCTGCATGGCGCCATGGTCGCCCAAGGCTACGACGACCCGGAGGGCGACCTGCTCGAACGGGTCCGCACGATCGTCGGGCCCGACGTGCTGGTTGCCGCCGAGTTCGACCCGCACAGCCATCTCACCGCCCGGCGCGTCGCTCATCTCGACCTGATGGCGACCTTCCTCGAATTCCCGCACACCGACTTCGAGGAGCGCGGCGAACATGTCGTCGAGCTCGCCCTGCGCACGCTGCGCGGCGAGATCCGCCCCGTCATCTCCACCTTCGACTGCCGCATGATCACCATCTATCCGACGAGCCGCGAGCCGATGCGCTCCTTCGTCGACCGCTTGAAGGCGATGGAGGGCAAGGACGGCATCCTCTCCATCTCCGTCATCCATGGCTTCATGGCCGGCGACGTGCCCGACATGGGCACGCGCATCGTCGTCGTCACCGACGGCGACAGGGCAAAGGGCGCGGCGCTGGCGCAAAGCCTTGGCCACGAACTCTACGGCCTGCGCCACAAGACGGCGATGCCGATGTTCGACACGGAGGCCGGGCTCGACCGGGCGCTTGCCGTGCGCGCCGAACGGCCGGACGTGCCCGTCGTCATCGCCGACGTCTGGGACAATCCGGGCGGCGGGGTAGCGGGTGATGCCACCTATATCCTGCGCCGCATGATGGCGCGGGGCTTTGACAATGTCGCCGTGGCGACGATCTGGGA
>NZ_SHMI01000115.1:0-1185 GCF_004284735.1 Shinella sp. JR1-6
TGGGGTCACGCTTCTTCCGAAGTTACGCGTGCAATTTGCCGAGTTCCTTCAGCAGAGTTCTCTCAAGCGCCTTGGTATGCTCTACCTGACCACCTGTGTCGGTTTCGGGTACGGTCTATACGGTGGAGCTATTTCCTGGAACCGCTTCCCCGCCCAGACAATCCAATAAGTCTGAACAAGTTACGCAATCCGTCACTACCACCAGGCCCACGAATATTAACGTGGTTCCCATCGACTACGCGTGTCCGCCTCGTCTTAGGGGCCGGCTAACCCTGCTCAGATTAACTTTAAGCAGGAACCCTTGGTCTTTCGGCGAGAGGGTCTCTCACCCTCTTTATCGTTACTCATGTCAACATTCGCACTTCCGATACCTCCAGAGGCCCTCACGGGTCCTCCTTCGCAGGCTTACGGAACGCTCCGCTACCACGTATCTTGCGATACATCCTCAGCTTCGGTGCATGGCTTTAGCCCCGTTACATTTTCGGCGCAAAGACCCTTATTTAGACCAGTGAGCTGTTACGCTTTCTTTAAATGATGGCTGCTTCTAAGCCAACATCCTGGTTGTTTTGGGATCCTCACATCCTTTCCCACTTAGCCATGACTTGGGGACCTTAGCTGGAGGTCAGGGTTGTTGCCCTTTTCACGACGGACGTTAGCACCCGCCGTGTGTCTGCCGACTAGTACTCTCAGGTATTCGGAGTTTGGTTAGGATCAGTAAGACGGTGAGTCCCCATAGCCCATCCAGTGCTCTACCCCCTGAGGTATTCGGTCGACGCTCTACCTAAATAGATTTCGCGGAGAACCAGCTATCTCCGAGTTTGATTGGCCTTTCACCCCTAGCCACAAGTCATCCCAATCTATTGCAACAGATGCGGGTTCGGTCCTCCAGTTGGTGTTACCCAACCTTCAACCTGCTCATGGCTAGATCACTCGGTTTCGGGTCTAATGCAACTAACTATGATCGCGCTATTAACACTCGCTTTCGCTGCGCCTACACCTACCGGCTTAAGCTTGCTAGTTACACTAAGTCGTTGACCCATTATACAAAAGGTACGCTGTCAGGCTTGCGCCCTCCAACTGCTTGTAGGCAACCGGTTTCAGGTTCTATTTCACTCCCCTTGTCGGGGTGCTTTTCACCTTTCCCTCACGGTACTTGTTCGCTATCGGTCATGCACGAGTACTTAG
>NZ_SHMI01000116.1:0-1177 GCF_004284735.1 Shinella sp. JR1-6
ATGGCAAAAGGTAAGTTTGAGCGCAACAAGCCTCACGTAAACATCGGCACGATCGGCCACGTTGACCATGGCAAGACGTCGCTGACGGCAGCGATCACGAAGTATTTCGGCGAGTTCAAGGCGTATGACCAGATCGACGCCGCACCGGAAGAAAAGGCCCGTGGCATCACCATCTCGACGGCGCACGTCGAGTACGAGACGCCGAACCGTCACTACGCGCACGTCGACTGCCCCGGCCACGCCGACTACGTCAAGAACATGATCACCGGTGCTGCCCAGATGGACGGCGCGATCCTGGTCTGCTCCGCCGCTGACGGCCCGATGCCGCAGACCCGCGAGCACATCCTGCTCGCCCGCCAGGTCGGCGTTCCCGCGATCGTGGTGTTCCTGAACAAGGTCGACCAGGTCGACGACGCCGAGCTTCTGGAGCTGGTCGAACTGGAAGTTCGCGAACTTCTGTCGTCCTACGACTTCCCGGGCGACGACATTCCGATCGTCAAGGGTTCGGCTCTGGCCGCTCTCGAAGATTCGGACAAGAAGATCGGTGAAGACGCGATCCGCGAGCTGATGGCTCAGGTCGACGCCTACATCCCGACGCCGGAGCGTCCGATCGACCAGCCGTTCCTGATGCCGATCGAAGACGTGTTCTCGATCTCGGGCCGTGGTACGGTTGTGACGGGTCGCGTCGAGCGCGGTATCGTCAAGGTCGGTGAAGAAATCGAAATCGTCGGCATCCGCCCGACGACGAAGACGACCTGCACGGGCGTTGAAATGTTCCGCAAGCTGCTCGACCAGGGCCAGGCCGGCGACAACATCGGCGCGCTTCTGCGCGGCGTCACGCGTGACGGCGTCGAGCGTGGCCAGATCCTGTGCAAGCCGGGTTCGGTCAAGCCGCACAAGAAGTTCATGGCAGAAGCCTACATCCTGACGAAGGAAGAAGGCGGCCGTCATACGCCGTTCTTCACGAACTACCGTCCGCAGTTCTACTTCCGCACGACGGACGTGACCGGTATCGTTTCGCTGCCGGAAGGCACGGAAATGGTCATGCCGGGCGACAACGTCACGGTTGAAGTCGAGCTGATCGTTCCGATCGCGATGGAAGAAAAGCTGCGCTTCGCAATCCGCGAAGGCGGCCGTACCGTCGGCGCCGGCATCGTTGCCTCGATCGTCGAGTAAG
>NZ_SHMI01000117.1:0-1170 GCF_004284735.1 Shinella sp. JR1-6
GGGTAATACGGCCCCTCACTGATCAAAACCCATAGGCCCATTCTCTGCGCCCGATCGACATGATGCGCCAGGGCTGGCTTTCGAGCTTCCGCCAGGCATCGCAGCAATGATCGACGATGTCGTCGTATGATTTGAAGACGCGGTTTGATAACCAGTTGTCGCGCATGAAATGCCAGAGGTTTTCGACCGGGTTCAGCTCCGGCGATTTCGGCGGGAGTGGCAGAATGGTGATGTTTTCGGGCACGACGAGATTGTTGGACATGTGCCAGCCTGCCTGATCCATGATGAGGATAGCGTGCGCGTCGGCATCGACGTGTCGGGCGATTTCGGCCAGATGCTGGGTCATGGCGTAGGTGTCGCACCATGGCATGACCAGCGCGGCCGCCTTGCCGAGCTTCGGGCAGATTGCGCCGAAGATGTAGGCCGACCTTGTGCGCTGATCGTGCGGTGCTGAAGGCCGTGTTCCTCGCCTGGCCCATCGGCGGGTGATCTTGTTCTTTTGCCCGATACGGGCCTCATCCTGAAACCAAATCTCTATGCGTTTTCCTCGGGCCGCTCCAGCGGCAATCTCTGCCACTGCGGCAGGGAAGCTTTTTTAAAACCCTCAATGGCTTGAGGGTCTTGCGCGTGATGTTTGGGCCGGACAGCCAGCTTGCGATAGCCCATGGCCCGCACCTCCCGGCTCAGCGTTTGCTCGCTCACCGAAACGCGAAACTCTTCCCAAAGCCATTGCGCTAGATCGCACAGACGCCAACGAACAACGCCGTCGAGGTAGGGTGTCGGCCCACGCTCGATTGCTTGCGCCAAGGCCGCACGCTGCTGATCGTTCAACCGCGACTGCGGACCGGGCGCCTTGCCATTGATCAGGCCTTGGGGACCGTGTTCGTTGAACCGCATGACCCAGTCCCGGACAATTTGGAGCGTGACGCTGCCGAGGCGGGCGGCATCGGAACGCGAGCCTCCATCGTAGATTGAGGCGAGTGCCAACAGACGGCGCGCTTGAACGGCATCTTTCGTCTGCCGCGCCAGCCGCCGCAGACCTTCTCCATCAAAATCTTCGCGTAATGAAATCCCTGATCGCATCGCAGACCTCCGGTTTGCACCAGAGATTCAGATTCACCGCACTTTGGGAAGGCCAAAGAGTCGAGGTCAGCGAGGCGGCGTATAAGC